>DASYVZ010000405.1:0-2783 GCA_035936515.1 Solirubrobacteraceae bacterium
CGAGGGACGCGACGTACGGGCGATCCTCGACTTCGTCGCCGCCCAGCCAGAGGCGCAGCTCGACGCCCCCGGCGACCCGCGCGTCGGGATGAGCGGGACGAGCTACGGCGCGACGATCCAGTACATCACCGCCGCCCTCGACACGCGCGTCGACGCGATTGTGCCCGACATCGGATGGGCCTCGCTCACGACCGCGCTGCGGCGCGGCGGAGCGGTCAAGACCGGATGGTTGGCGGCGCTGTGTGGCCTGGACGGCGTTCGCGGCGCCGTCGACGGCAAGGCGAGCGCCGCCGACATCAGACCGCTCAGCGCCAGCGACGAGCTCAAGACGACGTGCCTGGAGGGCGTTCGCGGCGCACTCTCGGCGCGCAGCCGCAAATGGCTTGCCGATCACGGCCCCGGATCGCTGATCGCGCGCATCCGCGCGCCGGCGCTGATCATGCAGGGCACCACGGACACGCTCTTTCCGCTCGACCAGGCCAGCCGCGCGTTCGCCGCGCTGCGCAAGAGCGGCGTCCCGGTGTCGATGCTGTGGTACTGCGGCGGGCACGTCGCCTGCGAGTCGGCGCCCGGCGACCCGCGCGCGCTCGCGCGCGCAGGCCTCGCCTGGCTGAACCGCTGGTTGCGCCCGGATCCGTCGGTCGACACGGGCCCGAGATTCCAGTGGCTCGCCGACGACGGCGTCTGGCGCTCGGGGCCCGACTTCCCGCTGGCCTCGATCGGGGCGCTGGAGGCGGTCGGCTCGGGCTCCCTGAAGGTCACGCCGCGCGCGAGCCCGCTGAACGGCCTCGGGCGCACCGCCGCACCGGCGCGCAACGCCGTCGAGGTGAGCTTGCCGGCGCCGTCGGAGGAGTCCGACCTCGTCGGCAATCCGCGCGTGCGACTCATCTACCGCGGCAGGGCCAGGCCGACGCGCACGTTCCTCTACGCCCGCGTCGTCGACGGCGAGGCCGACCGCGTGCTCGGGGGGCTCGTGACGCCGCTTCCGGTCATCCTCGACGGGCGCCTGCGCAAGGTGCAGCGTCCGCTGGAGGCGATCGCCGAGCACGGCGGCCCCGCCTCGCTGTACCGCCTTCAGATCACCGCGGGCGCGGCCACCTACGAGCTGCAGCGTTCCAAGGGCAGGGTCAGCATCTACGGCGCGTTCGGCGCGCTGCCGCTCGTCGATGCGGCGCGCTCGGGATATGGGTTCGTGCGGGGCACGCCGACGCGCCCGCGCGTCACCGTCACCTCGCGCCGCGACGGTCGCTACGCGCGCATCCGCCTGCGCGTGCGCCTGCCGGTACGCCCGTGCGCCGGCAGCATCACGTTCGTGGTGCACACCCCCCGCCGCCCCTACGTCTACAACTCCAAGCTGGCGCCGCGCCCGTGCCGAACCGGGAGAAGGGTGCGGCTGCGACTGCCGCGCGGGAGCCGGTTGCGGGTGACCGCGACGTTCAACGGCAATCCCGAGCTCAAGCCGCGCGAGTCGCGGCCGCTCACGCGCAGAGCGCGATGAGCGCGATGAGCGCGGCGTGAGCCGTCAGCTGCCGGCATCCGCCCACCGGGGACGGCGACGGGTTTCCCCTTATCCGGCGAGCTTCCTGATCGCCGCCGCCACGACGCGCGCGGCGATCGCGGTGCCCGAGACGTTGAGGTGGATGCCGTCGGCGGTCCGCACACGGATGTAGCGGCCGCGGTAGCGGATCACCTCGGTGAAGCCGTTCGGGGTGAACAGCCTGTCCATCCGCAGGACGCTGACGCGCCTCATGTCCTGCGCGGCGCGGACGATCGCGGCGTTGACCGCCATGATCGTCTCCGTCTTGGGCCCGCTGCGCGGCAGCGGCAGCGTCAGCCAGATGACCTGGGCCGCGGTCTTGCGCCGGTAGGTGACCGTCATCGCGCGCAGCCGGCGCACGTACTCGCTCAGCCACGGGCGGCCGCAGCACTGGACCTTGGCGCCCGCGGGAGTCGTCATCGGGAACCCTTCGTTGACGCCGAGCGACATCACGGTGAAGCGCGGCTGGTAGCGCTTGACCTGCGCCCGCGCGATCGCCTGCCAGTTGGACTTGCTGACGCCGGTGCCGACCCGCACGTCGCTGCGGACGGTGCCTGCGTCTCCGAGCTCGTCGGCGAGGAAGTTGTCGACGCCCTGCATCGTCGAGTCGCCGGTGGCGAGCACGACCGGCGGCGCCTTCGGGGGACGCCCGCCGCCGACGGTGACCGTCCGCCGCACGCGATGCCTGCCGACGCGCAGCTCGATGCGCCAGCGCCCGTCCATCCGCGCGCGGAAGCGGCGCGTCCGGATCGTGACCGCCTTCTTGAACCCCATGACCGTGCAGACGTTCTCCCCGCGCGGCGGCGCGATGCAAAGGCGCGGCTTGAAGTCGCCGATCCCCCAGCGGTCGACCACCCGCACGCGCGCGACCCCGCCCTCCGCGGCCCGGCGCGGGACGCCCAGCTCGAACCGGGTCGCGCACGAGCCGGTGCGCACCGCATAGGCGCCGGCCACGAGCCTGCCATCGGGCAGCATCGTGCGCGCGACGAAGCTGCGCGAGGGGCGCGCGCAGTCCCAGGTCGTCGCCTCGAGCAGCTTCGCGGCGGCGTCGGGCGGGCCGGCGATCGCGCCGAGCGGGCGCAACGCGTCGTCGACGCACTCGAAGAACTCCACGCGCGAGCCCTGCGCGCCGAAGAAGATGAGGTCGATGACGCCGGGCCGCGTGGCGTCGGCGGCCAGGAAGTTCGTGATCGGGCCGACGTGGCAGCCGCGCGCAGGCGCCGGCGGCAGCGCCGGTGCCTGGGCG
>DASYVZ010000406.1:0-4055 GCA_035936515.1 Solirubrobacteraceae bacterium
CGACCTCGATCTGCGGGATGCCGCGCGGCGCCGGCGGGATGCCGGTGAGCTGGAACTTGCCCAGCGACTTGTTGTACTGCGCCATCTCGCGCTCGCCCTGCAGGACGTGGATCTCGACCGAGGGCTGGTTGTCCTCGGCGGTCGAGAAGACCTCGCTCTTGCGCGTCGGGATCGTCGTGTTGCGCTCGATGAGCTTCGTCATGACGCCGCCCTTGGTCTCGATGCCGAGCGTCAGCGGGGTCACGTCGAGCAGCAGCACGTCCTTGACGTCGCCGGCCAGCACGCCGGCCTGGATGGCGGCGCCGATCGCGACGACCTCGTCGGGGTTGACGCCGCGGTGCGGGTCCTTGCCGGTGAGCTCCTTGACCTTCTCCTGGACGGCCGGCATGCGCGTCATGCCGCCGACGAGGACGACGTGGTCGATCTTCGACGCGCCCTTCTCCTTGGCGTCGTCGAGCGCCTGGCGGACCGGCGCGACGACGCGCCCGAGCAGGTCGGCCGTCAGCTCGTTGAGCTTGGCGCGCGTGAGGCGCACGTCGAGGTGCTTCGGGCCGGACTGGTCGGCGGTGATGAACGGCAGGTTGATCTGCGACTCCTGCGCGGTCGACAGCTCGATCTTCGCCTTCTCCGCGGCCTCGTAGAGGCGCTGCAGGGCCATCGGGTCGTTCTTGAGGTCGATGCCCTGGGACTTCTTGAACTCGCTCGCGAGCCAGTCGACGAGCGCCTTGTCGAAGTTGTCGCCGCCGAGGTGGTTGTCACCGGCGGTCGACTTGACCTCGAAGACGCCGTCGCCGATCTCCAGCACGGACACGTCGAACGTGCCGCCGCCGAGGTCGAAGACGAGGATCGTCTGGTCGGTCTCCTTGTCGAGGCCGTAGGCCAGCGACGCGGCCGTCGGCTCGTTGATGATCCGCTTGACGTCGAGCCCCGCCACCTTGCCGGCGTCCTTGGTCGCCTGGCGCTGGTCGTCGTTGAAGTACGCCGGCACGGTGATGACGGCGCCGTCGACGGTGTCGCCGAGGTACGCCTCGGCGTCGGCCTTGAGCTTCTGCAGGATCATCGCGCTGATCTCCGGCGGGCTGTACTGCTTGCCGGCGGCCTCGATGCGCGCGTCGCCGCTCTTGCCGGCGACGACCTTGTAGGGGACGATCGACTCCTCCTCGCGCACCTCGGCCTCCTTGCGGCCCATGAAGCGCTTGATCGACGAGATCGTGTTCTGCGGGTTGGTCACCGCCTGACGCTTGGCGACGGTGCCGACCAGGCGCTCGCCGGACTGCGTGAAGGCGACGACGGAGGGGGTGGTACGACCACCCTCGGAGTTCTCGATAACGGTCGGCTCGCCACCCTCCAGCACAGCCATGCAGGAGTTCGTGGTGCCGAGGTCAATGCCGATGGTCTTGCCCATAGTGCGCGGGTCTCCTTCTTTGATGCCTAAGAAATCTGCGTCACAGTGTAGTAGATCTCGGAGCGTAACTCGATGGGGATCGGATCGGGGCGGCCAATCCGAATGCGACGCCGTGTCGCGGCGATTAGTCTGCGCACGGTGGCCGACCTGACGATCTACGAGGTGTCGCGCTGCTCGACGTGCCAGAGGCTCACGGCGCTGCTCGCCGAGCGCGGGATCGAGTACGACGGCGTCGAGTACCACGAGACGGGGCTCGACGAGGCGACGATCCGCGACCTGCTGGCGAAGTCCGGCCTGCGCGCGCGGGACATCCTGCGCGTCCGCGAGCCGCTGGTCGCGCAACTGGGGCTGCTCGAGGGCGAGGGCGCCGGCGACGACGAGCTGATCGCGGCGATGGCCGAGCACCCGAAGCTCATGCAGCGCCCGATCGCGGTGCGGGGCGACCGCGCGCTGCTCGCGCGGCCCGTCGAGCGGGTGCTGGAGCTGCTCGAATAGGCCGGCGGACGGCGATGCACGGCGGCACGTCCGCAAGCGCGCGCAAGGCACGGCCGGAGGAGTTCGGGGCGCTGGCGGAGGTTCTCGCCCACGCGTTCTACGACGACCCGGTGACGGCGTGGTTCTATCCGGACGCGACACGTCGCCTGCGTCACGGGCGGCGCTTCTTTGCGATCCGGCTGCGCCAGCTCGCGGGCCACGGCCTGATCTTCACCAACGACGACCGCTCGGGCGCGGCGCTGTGGGCGCCCCCCGGGCACTGGCGCGAGGACTTCCGCCAGTCGCTGCGCATGCTGCCGATGCTGCCGGTCCTGCTGCCGCACATCGTGCGCTCGACGCGCGCCGTGCTGGAGATCGAGCGCCGCCATCCCGTCGCGCCGCACTACTACCTCTCGGTGGTGGGCACCGACCCGGAGAAGCAGGGCGGAGGAATTGCCTCCGCCCTGCTTGCACCGATACTGCATCGTTGTGACGAGACCGGCACGGCGGCCTATCTGGAGTCCTCGAAGGAGAGCAATCTCTCCTTCTATGCCCGCCACGGGTTCGCCGTGCGCGAGCGCATCGAGCTACCGGACGGGCCGCCGCTGTGGCTCATGTGGAGGGAACCAGGCCACCACCGCCGAGCAGGCCGCCGAGGAGGTTGTTCAGCAGTCCGGTGACGGTGCTCATGATCCCGCCGGCGCCGGCGACGGGGGTCGAGCCGCCCGAGCCGCCGCCGAGCAGGCCGCCGAGCAGGCCGTCGAGCGTGGTGCCGATGCCGCCGAGGCTGTCTGAGCCCGCGCCGCCGAGGATGCCGCCGAGCAGGCCGCCGAGGCCGAACGCGCCGCCGGCCGAGGCCGGCGTGGCGCCGACGAACGGCAGCGAGCCGAGGATCGTGTCGATCAGGCCGGTGACCGTCGTCAGGACCGTCGGGACGATCGTACCGACGACCGACTGGACCATGTTGAGCACCTGCGCGAGCGGGCCCTGGACGGCGGCCGGCAGCATCGGGAGCAGGCTCTGGATCATGCCGAACGCCTCGTCGATCATCGCGGTGGCCATGCCGAGCGCCTGCGTCACGATGGCGGAGACGTTGACCGGCAGGCCGCCGCTCTGCAGCGCGTCGTTGAGGTTGACGACCTCGTTCGCGTCGCCGGCGCTGAGGGCGGCGATGATCGAGGCGATGATCGGCTGAGCCTCAGCCGGAACCTGCGGCAGGATCTGGTTGAGGACGTCGATGATCTTCTGCTTACCGGCCAGGCTCGGGACGATCGAGCTGGCGACCTGCGTCTGAATCTTGCCCGTGACCTGGTCGACGATCGCGGTGATCGCCTCGACGAGGTCGTCGTACTGCGTGCCCGCCATCGTCAGCGCCTGCGCGGCCCTGAGGTTCTCTGACTGCGTGTCGGCGCGGTTGGCCATCCGGCGCGCGGTCTTCGAGGCCGCGGCGGTCTGCGAGCGGGCGATCTTCAGGTGCTTGGCGACGGCCTTGCTGTCGCCGAGGCGCGCGTAGCGCTTGACGCGCTTGACGGCCTTGGTGGCCTTGTCGACGTTGGCCTGAACGGCGGCCTTTGTCGGTGCGGCGGACTTCGCGGGTGCGGCCGACGCTGTGGCGGGAAGCGCCACGAGCGTGGCAAGCGCCGCCATGACGGCGACGAGACGACGGGATTGAGCCATGCGTGTTCCCTTCGGCAACTGGGCGGCCTCTGAGAGGCCCCTGGTTTTGCGCGCCCGCCTCGCGACGGGTTTGCCTTTTCGGTTTGTGCGACTGCCCCTACCACGGCGGGGGCCCCTGCTTGTGATGTTGTACTTGGGAACCGCCGAGTTGTTGGCGCGTTGCCGCTCTTCTCAGCGGCCGCTGAACATGCTCTGCAGGACCTCGTCTACCCCGTCGAGCAGCGACTGCGCGGGGGCCAGGACGTTGGTGACCGACGTGACGGGCGGCTCCGTCGTCGTGCGCGACGGCAGCGTGAGTCCGACGGTGGCGAGGATGTCGTCGAGCAGCGGCGCGAGCGAGCCCAGCCTCCTCTGGATGAGGGCGTTCGCGGCGCTCAGCGCCGACTGCGTCCCGGGCGCGGCGGTCGCCTGCGCGTCGCCGAAGGCGTCGAGGATCCGCTCGCGAACGCGCTGCAGTTCCTCGGCTGCGACCTGCTCGGGCCTCTCGGCGGTCGCGGCG
>DASYVZ010000407.1:0-2522 GCA_035936515.1 Solirubrobacteraceae bacterium
CATCATGGCAACGCGCGCTCGGGGGGCGCCTCGCGCACGATCTCGCTGCCGGCGGCAGTGGCGTCGGCGGCAATGGGCGCGGTGGTGGTGGCTGCGGCGGCGGGGGCGCCCGGCCCGGGCCGGCGTTCGCCGAAGGCCCAGCGTACGCGGCGGTCGAGGAACGGCTGCTCGACGAAGCGCCACGACAGCGCGGACAGACCGACGGTGGCCGGCAGGCCGATCGCGATCATCGCGATGACGAGCGTCGTGGTCGCGGCGTCCGCGCCGACGAGGTTGATGACCTCGAAGAGGATCCAGACGTGGGTCAGGTAGATGGCGTACGAGCGCGCGCCGAGGTACTTGATCGGCCGGTTGTCGAGCCACCGGGGCGCGCGGTCGGTGCCCAACTGCCAGACGAGCACGGCGGCGAGTGCCGCCCCCGCGCAGACGGCGGCCATCAGCGCGCGGCGGCCGAGCGCGCCGTGCAGCGCCGTCGTCTCGACGGCGTAGTCCCAGTTGGCGTACAGCGCCCAGGCGAGGACCGTCACGGCGGCGAGGGCGTACGCCAGCCGCTTTGCTTCTTTCGGTCTTGCGCGCAGGCGCGGCGCGACGAGCGGCTCGGCGGCGGCGAGCATGATGCCCGGGATGAACGCGTAGAGGATGAAGGGCGGGCTCGTGAGGACCGCGAACTCGTCGCTGCCCTGGCGCAGGTAGATGCTCACGAGACCCGCGCCGCCGATCGCGGCGAGCGCCGCATACGCGCGAGCTCGCGGCGCTGCGATCCGGCCGCCGAGGCGGTAGCCGAGGACGGCGGCGAGCGGGAGCAGGAGGTAGAAGGCGACCTCGGCGTTCAGCGACCAGGCCTGGCCGTAGGGCAGCGTCACCGACCCGCCGGTGTAGCTCTGGGTGAAGGTGAAGATCGACAGCACCTGCCACCACTCCGACCGCGGCGCCGTACCCGACGGATTGTCCGGCGTGGGGCTGATCGCGCCGTCGAGGCCGAAGCGCAGCACGACGATCGCCGCGACGACGTAGAACGCCGGCACGATGCGCAGCGCGCGGTTGCGCCCGAAGCGCCGAACCGACGGCCGCTTCGTGTCGAGGATGTACGAGCGCACGAACGGGCGCGCGATGAAGTAGCCCGACAGCGCGAAGAACAGCCCGAGCCCCAGGTCGAGGCGCCCGACGAGCTCCTTCGCCCAGCCGTAGTTCTCGAACGCCTGCCCGCGATCGGCGTTCACGAAGACGTGGCCGAAGAAGATCATCAGCGCCGCGATCGCTCGCAGGCCGTCGCCGCCGAGCAGGACGCCGATCAGCCCGTCGCCGAGCGCCGGCTGCTGCGCGGCGCGGTCATCCGTGGCCGTGTCGTCTGCCATGCGCTCGCAAGCCTGCCACATCCTGTACTAGCCTCAGCCGAGACGCCGCCGCGCGCCCGCCTAGCTCAATTGGCAGAGCACTTGATTTGTAATCAAGAGGTTGCCGGTTCGATTCCGGCGGCGGGCTTGCAGAGAAAGGCACAGCCCCCAGCGGAGGCTGCGCCATCGCAACTACGGCTTCTGCTCGCGCATCCCCTTGACGGCGGCGGAGATCTCCTCGGCCTCGAGGACGTCGGCCATGATCCCGATCTGCTCTTCCCAGACCTCGTCATCGACCTCGCTGCGGAACTCTTCCTCGAGCGCGTGATACACGGAGAGACCCAACTGGGCCTCGGCCAGGGCGCCTGCATAGGTCGGATCGCCGAGCACCACTGTCTCGGCCGCGATCTCCGCGCTCTCGGCGTCCGGAGCTCCGAGGATGACCACCAGTTGGTCGGCCCCGTGCTCGTCCGCCAGGCGCTTGATCGTTTCCTGGCTATTGAGGTCCATGGCCCCCGAGGCAGTTCAGACGAAGCACTCTGTCGACGCGAAGGCGACGTTTCCGCCCGCGCTCTTGACGCATGCGGCGATCGCGGGGCCCGCGATCCCATCGCGCTCCCCGAGCACGATGACCTGCTTGCTGTCGAACATAGGGTGCTAGCTCACCTCCCCTCTCATCTCGTCGAGGCTCTGCTCCAGCCAGTCGTTGAGCTGAGTCGGGCTGATCGTCGACTCCGACAACCGTGCCACCTCTTCGCCGTCCTGCATGAGCAGGAAGGTCGGCAGCCCGTGGACCTTGAGGCGGATGCAGACCCGGCGCGCCTTGGGCGCCTCGAGCTTGACGACCTTCAGGTCGTCGCGCGCCTCGGCCAGCTTCTCGACGTGGGGCATGAGCGCCAGGCAGGGCCGGCAGTCGGGTCCCCACACGTCGACGAGGACGGTCCCGCTCATGTCGAGATCGTCGAAGTTCTCGCGCGTCGCCTCGCTCACCGCTCCCATCCGCTCATCCCTCCGCTTCGTTGTTGGACTCGAGCAGCACGCTCATGCCGTCGGACTGCTCGGACATCCGCCCCAGGAACAGGCTGCCCTTGGCAATCAGCTGTACCCGCCGCGCGTCCCCGCTTACCAGCCGGGCGCGGGCGTGCGGCACGTAGCAGAGCGCCGAGGCGATGTGCCCCTGTGTGGGGG
>DASYVZ010000408.1:0-5215 GCA_035936515.1 Solirubrobacteraceae bacterium
GACTCGGCATCCAGGCCTTCCACGTACGCGTCATCGACGCCAACGCCGAGGCGCTTCGCTTCTACGAGCACCGCGCTCTCACCCCGATCAGCCGCGTCCTGCTCGGCCGCATCGACACCCCTCGCTACGAGTAAGACCCCCCGCGGTCAAGTGGCACCGCCGCACCGATCAAGACCCTCCGAGGCAACGCAGCAGCGCCGGCCGCCCGCGGCGCGCGCCCCGGTAGGCGTTCGCCTGTGGGACCGCCGCGGCCGACGTCGGCGAGCGCCGTTCCGCGTCCTGCTGAGGGACCGGCATGGACGTCGGTCTGGAGCTCGATCGAGACGTCTGCTTCCGGCGGCTGCTCGTCAGACTGCGGTCATGACGACGACCTGGGACGGCGTTGCTGTCAGCTCCGATCCGCCTTTCGGTGCCTCGGTAGTCGTCTATCGCCGCGCCGGTCGCTCAGTCGAGTACCTGCTGTTACACCGCGCTCATTCCGGGCCACAATTCGAAGGCGACTGGGCATGGACACCTCCAAGCGGAGCACGCCAGCCGAGCGAAGACAACGTTGAGTGCGCTCGACGTGAGCTAATCGAAGAAACCGGCCTGTGCCTGGACATCACGCGCACCAATGCGGGCGATGCCAACTGGGTCGTGTTCACCGCAGAGGCTTCCGCGGACGCCAAGATCACGCTCGATGAAGAGCACGACCGATATGACTGGCTAACGCTCGACGACGCCTTGGCGCGGACTGCCCCCTCACGACCACAGATGTTCTTCAGAAGGGCGACGCACGAGATCGCCTTCTAGCTGGCCGACCCTGCTTCGAAGGTCGACTGGCCGAGAAAGGCGGCGGCCAACGGACGCGTTGAGCCAGAGCGCCCCTTACATCCAGACGCGAGGGCGCGGTCAAGGCCGGCGAGGGCGTCTCGATAGGCGTTCATTTATGGCCGCGGTCGGCGGCGGTTCCCGCCCCTCACCCGAGCCGGTCGAGTGCCCGCTGGCGACCGACTACCGCGCCGAGGGCGAACTCGATGAGAGCGCCACTTCCAGCCGAAACCCCAGGGAACGATGCGATATCAGCTCGGTATCGTCAGCGGCATCACCTAGATACCGCAATGGTGGGAGCTACAAGTGTCAGAAGCTGAGGAACCCAGGAAGCCACGCGACATCACGCGTCTTATGTTGAAGGCTGTCAAGGGGCTGCCCGAGGAGGAACAACGAGCAGTCTTCGAGTACTTCTTCAAACAAGGCATCGCCCTACCACAGCGAGGGCCACTGTCCTTCGGCCAGTTTGTCCAGCATGCACAGCCCATCTTCGGCGCGCAGAAGCCCATCGGGTCTGAGCAAGTCACGATCCCCGTCCGGCTCTCCGAGCCACAGCATCAGCGGCTCAAGCAGTGGGCCGCGAAGCACAACTTTCCGATGGCTGTCGTAGTCAGGGGACTGATCGAGCGCTTCCTCGATGATTGGGAACAGCGAACCGAGCGAACACCGTGAACCTGACTGCCGCGTCGATGCAGCAGCCCGGGCGGCGTCCCGATTGCGGTTCCGCTATTGAGCTGCGTCGGTCGTGATGCGCAGAAGCAGCAGCTCGCGTCCCGTTGACGGCGACCGTTGCGCGCCCACACGAATCGCCCCCTGAGATAGATAAAACGGTTCAGCATTCGGGTCGCTGACGATCGCCAGCTCGCTCAGGCCGCGCGCACGCGCGGCCGCGAGCGCGTGATGCAGCAGCGCACGGCCGACGCCCGTGGCCTTGTAGGCCGGATCGACGAACAGCAGATCGAGCTCTGCGGGCTCAGCGGCATGATCGATGCCCCCGACCCCGACGATCACGTCGCCGACTTGCGCGACAAACAGATCGCGTGCCGCGATGTCCCGCTCGCTGACGACGAGCTCTGCGGCAGCACGCCGCATGAACGGCGCGTCGTAGCCCCAAACGGCCTTTGAGCGCAATATCAGCGCGCTGAGTTGCCCTGCCTCGGCGCAGACGGCGCGTCGCAGGACAAGCGGCGCTGGCGTCAACGACGCGACTCCATCAATCGCCTCAAGATGCCCGTCACGCACAGCGACATCGCGCACAACATGATCGCGCACGGCGACCGCCGCTGCCGTGATCAACGCCCGCTACGGCTTTGGCGGGATCTCCAATAGGAGACCGGCTTCCGGATGAAGGCTTGGCTCTCGGGTGCTGCCTGCTTCCAGGGAAAGCGCAGTCGAGGGCGGGCGGTCGCCGGCCTCGGCCTGCGAGACTCCGCTGATGCAAGACAAGGTCAACCTCGCGGAAAAGCTCGCCGTCTTCAGCGAGCACTACAGCCCCAAGATCGTCGGCTACCTGAACGATTACAAGCTCGCGGTGGTCAAGGTGCTCGGCGAGTTCGTCTGGCACAAGCACGACGAGACGGACGACTTCTTCCTCGTGCTCCGCGGACATCTCACCATCCAGCTCCGAGACCGAGACGTGGAGCTGTCAGAGGGCGAGCTATTCGTCGTTCCTCGCGGTGTTGAGCACTGCCCGAAGGCGGAGGAGGAAGCGCATGTACTGCTCATCGAGCCGGCGGGAACGCTCAACACCGGCGATGCCGGCGGCCCCCTCACCGCGGAAGAGACCCGCATCTGACGCTGCTCGTTAGAAGACAGGACGGGCACGCTCGAGATGGACCACGACGGCGTGGTCGGGCCAGTCCCGGGTCGCGTTCGTCAGCGGGCGGGACCCTCCGCCCGCGCCGACGCGGGCCGTTGCGGGCTCCGGCTTGCCGGCTGCAAGACCCGGCTTACGGCGTCTTCGTCCCAGTTGCGAGAGATGCGATACGACGTCCGCGAAAGCAACAGAGCGTCGGTACGGTCCGTGACGGCCGCTGACTGCTCAGTCCGTATCGAGCGGTGCTTGAGGCAGTGTTAGTCGCTGACGACGCCCTGAGCTGCGGCTGTCGAGGCGGATCGGGTGGCGGATGTGGATGGGCAGAGCCAGCGCCTGAAGATGCTGAGGCGCTGCTCGCCAGAAGTTCCGGTGATATCAACGTCGAAGTTGGCACGGGAGGCGGCTGGAGGGTCGGCGCGGCGCGGTCAGAGGCTTCGCTCGATGATCTGCTTGACGTGCTGAAGGTCGGAGTCGGTGTCGCGCTTGTGCTGTTCCCAGCCGCGATCGTCAACTGCGTCCCACCTCACGGCGAAGTGGATGAGCGTGCAGCCGCCGTCCTTGGTCGCGAGTAGCCGCGAGCGGGACAGCTCGACGTTGCCGTCGGGGTCGATGACCTGAAAGTCGATCACCCCGTGCTCACGGTTGATGTGCGGCACGATTCGGAACGAGTCCTCAGCAGGCCCGATGGCTGCGTAGGAGCCGTCGTCGCGAAGCTCGACGCTTGTTGTCCAGCTCGGGTAGATGTGAGCAAAGCGCAGCGGATCGGTGAGCCACTGCCAAACGGCCTCGATGGGGGCCTCGAAGGAGACGGCCGAAACGTGGGTGTCATCGCGAGTCTGCGGCACGGCGCGCCCCTTGAGGCTAAGGCCTACGAGACGCGCGATGCCAGCGGGCGGTCGGAAGGCTTCCCCGTCCTCGTTCGCCGCGGGACGGCCAAGCCGGTTGCCACCGACCTTGAGCCTGGTTCGCCACCGGCCGCTGAAGGACGGTGATCTGGCCTGTTCAAGCCACGCCAGAAATAGCCGACGTTGCTTCTCGTGCTTGTGCTCTCGGCGATCGGCGTGTCGACGAGGTCCTCTGCCCGGGTGCCGCCGCTGCCACCGGTCGAGCCGCTGCGGAATACGACGACGCGCGGTCGAAAGCGCTGCCGCGGTGGCTTGACGGACTGCGCTATGGCTGCGCGCCTCGGGCTCGCCCTCGAACGGCCCATGCGCGCGAGGTCAGTTCAAACGGCTGAGTGGGCGACCCCAGTCGCCGGAAAAACTCCTGGCGCAGGGCAGCGCGGTGATCCGCGCGGAGTGAGCGGCAGTACGCACCGGTCGTGCCGACCCCGGCGGCGAACGACCACCACGCGTCGTCGGCATCCTCGTAGCTCGCCGTCGCGCGCAGCTCGCTGGTCTCGACCGCCTGCAGGCCGCCGCTCGTCCACAGCTCGCGCAGGCCCTCGCGGGTGCACCACGGGTTCTCCTGGTCGCGCCCCGCGCGCCAGGCGCCCCCGGGGTCCACGGATCGCGCCGACTCGAAGAACGCCTCGAGCAGCGGCATGCCGCCGCGGGAGTCCCAGACGCAGGTCGCCAGGATCGCGCCGGGGGCAGCGACGCGCGTAAGCTCCGTCACCGCGCGCCGCGGCTCCGTCAGGACCTGGATGACGAGCTGGGCGAGCACGGCCTGGAACGAGGCGTCATCGAACGGAAGATCCTCGGCCGTCGCGACGCGAACGTCCGCGCCTGCTAGCCGCTGCCTGCACGCCTCGACGTAGGGCGTCGAAGGGTCGACGGCGGCAACCCGCTCGGCGCCGACGATCGCCGCCAGCCGCAAGGCCAGTGCGCCCGGCCCGCAGCCGACGTCGAGCGTCCGCATCTTCGGCATCACGCCGGCGAAGCACACGAAGGCATCGGCCAGCTGCGCCGCGTAGCGACCAGCGTGGCGGTCATACGCCTCCGCTGTCGGCGCCGGCCCGGCGTCGGTCATCGCTCGCCACCGGTCGGCTGTGTCACGACGTGCCCGTCAGGGTGCGTCACCAAGCGCACGACGTCCTCGCCCGAGCTGACAAAGCGGTGTGCCGCGCCTGCGGGAACGATGACGACGTTCCCGGCGCCCACCTCCATGGTCTCGTCCATTGACCGTGAAGGCCGCCGTGCCCTGCTGGATGAGGAACGCCTCGCCGTAGGGGCGGCGGTGGAGCGCAGGGCCGGTGCTGGGGGATGCTGGGTCACGAAGAACGAGCGGCTCAAGCCGTCGTCCCGGCCGCCGAACCCGAACGCCGGCGGGCTGACAGCGAGGCCGCAGCCCACGATATTGACAATCGCCCAGGTCATCTATTCGCCATTCGGCCGCTCGACGAAGTTCACGCCGCGTCTGACATCGCACGGCGCGGCAGCGCGACCACGCAGCCGCCCTCCTGACGGCAGCGAACGCCTTGGCACGTCCCAGCAGCCGTTCGTCTGCGGGGAGAGGAAGGATGCCCGTCATCCCTTGGCGTCACTGCGGGGGCTGCGGGTCGTACTGGATGGCGCGCTTGACCTCGAGCGCGCGGTCGGCGCCGGCAAGACGCGCGACGAGGTGCAACGCCATGTCGATGCCAGCGCT
>DASYVZ010000409.1:0-6025 GCA_035936515.1 Solirubrobacteraceae bacterium
CAGGGTGCCACGCTCGCCGCCGGCACGCCAGTCGCGGTCTCGTACAATCGGCGGCCCTGAGGGCGCGTAGCTCAGTGGGAGAGCGCTCGCTTCACACGCGAGAGGTCGCAGGTTCGAAACCCGCCGCGCCCATCATCGGAACGCCCAGCATCTGCTGGGCTTGCTGTTGTCTGGGGGTCGCGTGGTGAGGGGGTGTCGGAGGAGCGCCTTCAGGCGCTCGAGATCGCCAGCGGTGGCAGTCGAACCATTCTCGGCTGCGAGGCCGGATGTAGTGCTCTAACCGGGCGCGGCCCGCGTCGCAGGCGGTATCGCGCTCGCGTGGCATCGGCGAGTGCCGGACACGGCGCCATGCTCCGGCGGGCATGTCCCCGCAGTGACGCACTCCCCGAAGCGCGAGCGCGACGGTACGCCGTGGTCAATCGACGACGATGGGTGCGGCGACGCCGGCGCCATCGGGGTCGCGCAGCTCGATCAGGTCGAGCGCACCGTCCTCACGGACGTCGCCGACGGGGTGCACGACGATGCGCTCGGCGTCGACGTCGACGAGCAGGAAGTGCCCGGCGGAGGCCCAGGCCCGCGTGCAGGCCGACGCGAAGTCCGTCGGCGGCTCGGGGCGCAGCTTGCCCGCCGCCCCGCTCACGACGTAATCGATGCCGTCCACGACCGAGTGCTGGAAGTTGTGCTCGTGGCCGCTGAGCACCAGCCGAACGCCCGACTGGCGAAACAGCGGCACCAGGCGCTGCACCATCCCGGTCGTGTTGCCGTGGTGCGGCCCGGCGCAGTACGGCGGGTGGTGGCAGAACGGAACGAGCCATGGTGACTCGGCGCCGCGACCGTGCTGGAGCGTCTCACGCACCCACTCCAGATGCCGTGGGTTGTCGAAGTAGTGCTCGACGTCGAGCTCGCTCGCGAGCGACGTGTCGATGCAGACGAACTCGAGGAGCGCGCCGACGCCGAAGCGATAGAAGAGCCCTGGGTCCAGCGACGCGCGGCGGGACTCGACCTGCGGCTGGAAGCGCTGCTGGATGTAGTAGTTGTCCTCCAGCTGGTCGCGATCGTCGGACCGCTCGGTGTCCGAGGCGTCGTGGTTGCCCACCGCCGGGAAGAACGGCACGCGGTTGAGGAGGTAGCGGTACGGCTGGTAGAAGCTGCCGTACCAATCATCGTCCTCGTCGCCGGTGCCGGTGACGGTTCCCTCGGTGCCGAGGTAGACGTTGTCGCCGACGGTGAGGACGAAGCGTACGTCGTGCGCATCGGCGGCGCGCTCGAGCGCTCGCGCCAGGCTCATCTGGCGGTCGCTGTGCTCGCCGTGGCGCAGAACGCCGACGCCGAAGTCGCCGAGCACGGCGAACCGCACCGGTGCGGGCGTCTCCGGCGCCGGAAACGTGCGGAAGCGGTTGTCGTAGGCGCGGCCGTGCGGAAGGAGGGTCTGGGCATCGGCGTCCCAGTCCCATCGCTCGCCGGCCGCCCACGGCTCGCCGTCGACGAGGACGCGGTAGCTGTACGTCGTGTCGGGCTCGAGGCCGCGCAGCCAGACGTGGTTGTACGCCGTCGTCTCGGCGCGCGCCACCACCTCCTGGTCGCGCTCGACCTCGACCACGGCATGTCCGTACGGTTGCGAGCGGGCGCCGATGCTTTCCGACCGCGTCCCGCCCGCGACGTCGGGGAGCTGCTCGTCGTCGACGAGCCGCCAGCTGCCCCCGCCATCGTCGCCGCCGTCGCGCCGAAACCAGAAACCGCCCCACGCGATCAGCGCCTCGTCGTCACCCAGCGCGCCGAGGTGCAGGAACGGCTCGAAGTGCAGCTCCCGATCCGCCACGATCTGACCCTACCCAGTACGAGCGCAGCCGCCACACGCCGGACCGTGGCACGGGACCAAGGCGACCCGTCACGAGGTCGTCGAGCAGCTCCACCAGCTGGCCGAAGGAGCGCCCGATGGCCACCCCGTGCCCCAGGTTGCCCCACTGGCGGTAGCGCTCTGCCCAGCGCGCCGCCCGCGCGCCCGACGTCGCAGACCCGTTCGTTCCACGCCTCGAGGTCATGCAGCGCGTGGCCCACGACGGACGGGATCGAGCTGGCGAGCAGCAGGTGGTCGTAGTCGCCGGCGAGTTGATTGGTGACCATGCCCACTCCTCGTCGGGCATGTCGGTCGCCGCCCCGGTTCGAGCTCGCGGCCGTAGCGAGCATCGAGGACCACCGGACGGACGCGACCGAGGTCAGCGACGAAAGCTGAACCGGCTGCCGTCGGGTCGGGCTGGTGTGCCGCCTCGCGCGGGAAGTCGCGTAGTGACGGATGGTGCGGGCGAGCTTGATGAACGGTCGAAGCTGACTGCGCGTGAAACCCACCGAGCCACGGCGCAGATGTGCCTCGCGGTCGGGGGCGCCTTCGAGGGAGGGGCCGTGCCTTCTTCTGCGGCGGCCCAGTGACCGGCGCCGCTTACAGGATCTGACTGCGCGCCTGTTGCCAGGCAGCGTGAGATAAGGGACAGTTGTCCTCGTGGAGGCGTCGTGCGCATCTCGCTTGAGGTAAGCCCTGGCTTCACCCGACCAGGGGCCGACCCTCCGTTAGGCGTAGGTAGATCGCGCCTTCCAGCGGCTGGCTCTGGCTGGCAGCGACGCCCGAGGCTCCGCGCGCCCCAGGCGACCGGCGCCCGCAGAACAGACGATCGGAGGTTTGCAGTGAAGACGTTCTTCCAGCGCCGGCGCTCGCCGGCGCTCGTACTTGTCCTCGGGCTGCTCGTCGCGGTCCATGCGACGAGTCCGGCCGAGGCCGCCTTCCCCGGCGAGAACGGCAAGATCGCCTTCGAAAGCAGCCGCAGCGGCAATTTCGAGATCTACACGGTGAACCCTGACGGCTCCGGTCTCACCAGGCTGACGAATCATCCGGCCATCGACGGCGACGCGACCTTCTCGCCGGACGGGCAGCGGATCGCGTTCGTAAGCACCCGCGACGGCAACCCCGAGGTCTATCTGATGGCGGCCGACGGCTCAGGGCAGACGCGCCTGACGAACAGCCCGGGCTTCGAAGGCCATGTCACCTTCTCGCCCGACGGCCAGCGGATCGCCTTTACAAGTGACCGCGACGGCAACTACGAGATCTACGTGATGGCGATCGAGGGCTCGGGGCAGACCCGCCTGACGAACAACCCCGCCCCGGACGTCCAGGCCACGTTCTCGCCCGACGGGCGGATCGTCTTCCGAAGCGACCGGGGCGGCAACGCCGACATCTACGTGATGGCGCCCGACGGCTCAGGGCAGACCCGCCTGACGAACAACCCTCTCCCGGACGTCCAGCCGACCGTCTCGCCGGACGGGCAGCGGATCGCCTTCATAAGTCTCCGTGACCGCAACCCCGAGATCTACGTGATGGGGGCCGACGGCTCGGGGCAGACCCGCCTAACCAACAGTCCGGCCTTCGAAGGCGCTCCGGCCTTCTCGCCCGACGGCCAGCAGATCGCCTTCCATAGCAACCGCGATGGCGCCTCCGAGGTCTACCTGATGGCGGCTGACGGCTCGGGCCTCAGAAACCTGACGAATAACCCGGCCACCGACTCGGACCCCGACTGGCAGCCCCTGCCTCGCCCGCCGGCTGCTTCCCCGCCGAGCAAACAGGCGTGCAAAGACGGGGGCTGGGAGGAACTCGGGTTCCGTAACCAGGGCCAGTGCGTCAAGGCGGCAAACGCACGGAGCGCAGCAGCCCGCAGTAGCCGGCGACAGTTCACACGCGAGAGGTCGCAGGTTCGAATCCCGCCGCGCCCATGATCGGAAAGCGCCAGCGGAAACGGCCTCTCGCTGGTGGTACGGCTAGCCACACCCTCTTGCTCGTGCTACCTCCCCGGCGCGGGCCCAGGGCCGGGGCTAGGTTCCTGCCCTCTGTCGATCGGGCGGTGGACCGCCCCTGTGCTCACGGAGGCACTCCAGTGAAGATCAGATCAGCACTCGTGGTCTCGGCCCTCATCGCGGGCCTGTCGTTCGCCGTGGTCGCGACAGCCGGCGCCAGCCGAAGGCCGCGCCCGTCGCAGAGGTGATCGGCAACGTGAAGATCAACAAAGACGGAACGGGAACCGTCAAGGCGCACTACATCTGCCCCAGCGGCGACTGGCACCTGTGGGTCTCGGCCAAGCAGACGCGGGACGGCTCCTTCGACGAAGACATCTCCGGCGAGGGCAGTGGCTTCGGGAACGTCGCTGCCACGTGGCTGCAGAGCCATCCGACGAACTTCACCTGCGACGGCAAGTGGCACACCCAGAAGTTCGAGATCAACAAGGAGGAGTTCAACCCCAACGCCGGCATGACGATCGGCCGCGGCAAGCTCGTGCGCGGCGTCGCCTGGGTCCAGTTCTGCCTCATCAACGAGGCTGAGGAGATGTTCCTCATCGACCAGAACTGGCAGAAGGTCCGCTGATCCTGACGCTCCAGGCGGGCCGCCGCAGCGGCCCGCCTGGCAGCGAGCCTCGCCTCGCATGCAGTGCGCAGCACCAGCGCGCGACCAATGAACACGACGACTTGATGACGCCGGCGCTCTGCGGGGGAGGCCTGAGGTTTGAAGGCTTAACGCACCGGCGGCGCAACTATCCGCAGAGCCTGGTTTCATAACGCTCGAGCCGAGTCCGGAGCCGCCAGCGGTGCCGGAGCGGGGGATCCGAGGTGGCCGATGGCCACAGGGGCGAATTGCCGCCGTGTGCGGCGACGCGCGATCTTTGCGCGCGAGCCCGACAGCTAACCCCGTAGGCGCCAGCAAAGACATCGCTGTCCTAGGAGCTCTGCGTGTTCGAATCCCACCTCGCCCCGGCCGTCGGTACTTGCTCGCCGCGCCGCGATCTTTCGAGTCTCGATCTGTGGGAGCTCTCGCTCGAGCGCTCCCGCCGCCGGCGCGAGCTGGCCGCCAGGCAGCGCAAGGCTGCACCCAAGACGAAGGGCACGGCGGCAGCGATGAGCGCCGCGCTGCTGGCCTCACCGATCCTGCCGACGGTCTCGGCTGCCGCGCAGGCCGGCGGTGGCGAGTCGAGCTCGGCGCAGCCGAACCCCCCGGATGCCGGCGCAGGCATCGGCGGCGTCCTGGCCAAGCGCGGGGACGTGAGCGCGATGGTGGCCGAGATCCAGCGTCAGGTCGCGGTCGACGACGATGGCATCTTCGGGCCGATCACCGAGCACGCGGTCGCGGAGTTTCAGGAGCGCAGCGGGCTGCCGCGCACGGGCGAGGTGGACACGACCACCTGGCAGGCGCTGTTTCGCGCCTCGATCTCGTTCGTACCCGCCGGCTCGGCGGCGGCCAAGCGCGTCGCCGGCGTGGTGGCGACGCCGGCGTCTGCGCCGAAACGGGCGGCGAAGCCCGCCAAGGGCGGCGGACAGCCGCCGCGCGGGATGAAGCTGAGCTCCGCCGACCCGGACACCAGCCCGGCGACGCTCGGGCCGCCGACGCTGGTCCCCGAGCCGAAGCCGGCACCGGCCGCCCCCGCGTTGGGATCGGCCCCACCTGCGACCGGGCAGTGCGGCGGCGCGATCAGCACCCCGGTGCAGGGAACGCTCACGAGCACGTTCGGCGACGGGCGCAACCACGCGGGCATCGACATCGCAGCGCCGACCGGCACGCCGGTGCGCGCCGCGGACTGCGGCACCGTCACGCAGTCGGGCACGGCGGGCGCCTACGGCAACATCGTCTGCATCCAGCACAGCGCCTCGCTGTCGACGTGCTACGCGCACCTGTCGAAGATCAGCACGCAGCGGGGCGCTTACGTGCGGGTCGGCCAGATCATCGGCGAGGTCGGCAGCACCGGGCGCTCCAGCGGTCCGCACCTGCACTTCGAGACGCGCGAGAACGGCCGCGCGCAGAACCCCGCGCCGTTCCTGAAGGGCGCGAAGACGATGGGCGGGAAGGCCGCACCCGTGAAGAGCGACGCAGCGGAGCCGACATCCGCACGCGCGGCGAGCACGAGCACGGTGAGCGGCGGGATCCGGGCCGCACCTGAGCCGACCGCGGCTCCCGCACGTACCGCCTCGGCGCGCGGCGCGGCGGCTTCCGCAC
>DASYVZ010000410.1:0-2958 GCA_035936515.1 Solirubrobacteraceae bacterium
ATCTACGCCCCCGGCCACGACGTCTCGCGGTTGGCGTACTTCGCGCTCTACGCCCTCCAGCACCGTGGTCAGGAGTCGGCCGGCATCGCCGCCGCCGACGTGGACGGGCACATCATGACCCTGCGCGAGCTGGGGCTCGTCAACCAGGTCTTCGACGAGCAGAAGCTGCGCGCTCTGGGCGGCGACATCGCGGTCGGCCACGTGCGCTACTCGACGACCGGCTCCAACGGCTGGGACAACGCCCAGCCCGTGCACCGCTCCGACCGCCGCGAGCTGGCGCTCGGCCACAACGGCAACCTCATCAACGCCGTCGAGCTGCACAGCGAGCTGCGCGAGAGCGGCGTGTCGTTCCGCTCGACGTCGGACTCGGAGATCATCGCCGCGCTGCTCGCCGCCCACGAGGCCGAGCACATCGAGGACGCCGCGACCGAGATCCTGCCGCGCCTGCAGGGCGCCTTCTCGACGGTGCTCATGACGAAGGACAGCCTGGTCGCGTTCCGCGATCCCGCCGGCCTGCGCCCGATGGTCCTCGGCCGCATCGACGGCAGGTACTGCGTCGCCAGCGAGTCCTGCGCGCTGGACATCATCGGCGCCGAGCGCCTGCGCGACGTCGCCCCCGGGGAGCTCATCTGGGTCGAGGAGGACGGGCTGCACTCGCGCCAGGTCGTCTCCGGCGCGCGCGAGGCGTTCTGCATCTTCGAGTACATCTACTTCGCCCGGCCCGACTCGCGCATGAACGGCGACGTCCTGCAGGCCGCGCGCGGGCGGATGGGCGAGATCCTCGCCCGCGAGGCGCCGGCGCCCAACGCCGACCTCGTCATCCCCGTGCCCGACTCCGGCGCGCCCGCGGCCCGCGGCTACGCCCGCGCCAGCGGCCTGCCGCAGGACGACGGGCTGATCAAGAACCGCTACGTCGGGCGGACGTTCATCGAGCCCGGCCAGGCGCTGCGCAAGCACGGCCTGCGGATGAAGTTCAACCCGCTGCCGGAGATCGTCGGCGGCAAGTCGCTCGTCGTCGTCGACGACTCGATCGTGCGCGGCAACACGACGCGCCAGATCGTCCAGATGCTGCGCGAGGCCGGCGCCCGCGAGGTCCACATGCGCGTCTCGGCGCCGCCGATCAAGCATCCCTGCCACTACGGCATCGACATGTCCACGCGCGAGGAGATGATCGCCCACGGCCGCACGGTCGAGGAGATCGCCGCCGAGCTGGGCTGCGACTCGCTGGCCTACCTCTCGCTCGAGGGCGTCTACGAGGCGGTTCGCGGCGACCGCGAGCGCCACTGCGACGCGTGCTTCAGCGGCCGCTACCCGCTCGAGGGCACCGGCGACGCCAACGGGAAGTTCGCGCTCGAGCTTCCGCTCGTCGGCGCGCGCGTCACCTGATCCGCGGCCGCCGGCGTCCTACTCGCTGCTGGGGTTCTGGCTCCAGCGCGGCATCGACGAGCCCTCGCCGAGGCTGAGCCGCATGGCGTCCTCGTAGGCGCCCCGCGCGCGGGTGAAGTTGCGTCAGAAGCCGCCGGTGATCCCGCGGCGGGTCGCGATCTCCCACGCATGATCGGTGTCGTCGGAGGCGAGGCTGTTCGGGTACGGCGGGCGCTTCCAAGGGTGAAAGCCGATCGTGCCGTAATGCTCGCGCAGGTAGGCGACGAGGTCGCCGCGATGGTCCGGGCAGGCATAGCGCGCCGGGCCGTACAGGCCACGCCCGTGCCAGATGAGCCAGCGGCCGGGCAGCGCGTTCTGGTAAGCGCCCCAGACGAACTCGCGCATCGCGCCCTGCAGCCTCAGCTGCGTCAGCGGGTCAGGCTGCGCATTGCAGTACTGGCAACGGAAGATGAAGCTGATCGGCATGCCCTGAAGCGCAGGGTACCGGCGGATGCAAGAAGTGTGGAATACCGTTGGTGCACGCAGCCCTGACCGCAAAATGCACCGCCGCCGCGACGACTTCGCGTGCGCCGCGGATGCGCGCCGGATCGCCCGCTAAGGTCGAGCGTCGCCATGGATCCGTCCAATCCGTTCGTCGCCCTACAAGAGACCTTCGGCTTCGACGCCTTTCGCCCCGGGCAGGAGGATGCCGTGCGCGCGGCGATCGGGCCCCCCGCGCGCGACGTGCTCGTCGTCATGCCGACCGGCGCGGGCAAGTCGCTGTGCTACCAGCTGCCCGCGCTCGTGCGCGACGACGTGACGCTGGTCGTCTCGCCGCTCGTCTCGCTCATGCAAGACCAGGTCGAGGCCCTGGCGAAGCTCGCGCCCGGGCGCGTCGCGCTCGTCAACTCCCAGCGCGACGGCGCCGACAACCGCGCGGCGCTGCAGGCCGCCGCCACGGGCGAGCTGCGTCTGCTCTACGTCGCCCCCGAGCGCTTCTCCTCGGCGCCGTTCCTGCAGGCGATGAAGGACATCAAGATCGGCCTCTTCGTCGTCGACGAGGCGCACTGCGTCTCGCAGTGGGGCCACGACTTTCGCCCCGACTACTTCCGCCTCGCAGACGCCGCGCGCTGGCTGCAGGCCGACGCGATCATCGCCTCGACGGCGACCGCGACGCCGCAGGTCGCCAACGACATCGCGCAGCGACTCGGGCTGCGCGACCCCGTCCGGGTCGCCACCGGCTTCGACCGCCCGAACCTCTCCTTCGGCGTCATCGCGTGCGCGTCGGCGCAGGCCAAGCAGCGCCACATCGCGTCGGCGCTGAAGCAGGCCGACGCGACGCCCGCGATCGTCTACGCCGGCACGCGCAACGGCGCCGAGAAGCTGGCCGCGCACCTGTCGGGCAACCTCGACGGCGCGGTCGCCGCCTACCACGCCGGGCTCGGCCGCGAGCAGCGCGCCGACGTGCAGCGGCGCTTCATGGACGGGCGCCTCGACGTCGTCGTCGCGACGAACGCCTTCGGCATGGGCATCGACAAGGCCAACGTGCGCACGGTCTGCCACGAGAGCGTGCCGGGCTCGATCGAGGCCTAC
>DASYVZ010000411.1:0-5388 GCA_035936515.1 Solirubrobacteraceae bacterium
ACCGAGGGGCGTCGCGGCTGCTGAGCCCGAGCCGGGCGACCGCCACGCCGGCCGCCTCGAGCGCCGCGGCCACATTGCGCGCCGACTCGCCGACGCCGAGCGTCGCGTCGAGGTAGCCGGCGAGGTTGACCCCGAGCGGCAGCGCCGGTGTCTGCAGCGGTTCTGCCATCTGAGCAGCGAGGCTACGCCATCGACATGGTCCCTACGCTTAGCCGGTGAGCGACTCGCCCGCAGATGACGTCGCCGTACTGGTCGACGGCGTCTCCAAGACGTTTCGCCTGCCGCGCGAGCAGGTCAGCACGCTGAAGGAACGGGTGCTGCACCCGGCCCGGCGCCAGCGCTTCGACAAGCTGCGCGCGCTGCGCGGGGTCAGCTTCGAGGTCCGCCGCGGCGAGGTCTTCGGCATCGTCGGGCGCAACGGCTCGGGCAAGAGCACGCTGATGAAGTGCCTCGCCGGCATCTACCGGGCCGACGCCGGCGAGATGTGGCTGCGCGGGCGGATGGCACCGTTCATCGAGCTCGGGGTCGGCTTCAACCCGGACCTGACGGCGCACGACAACGTCCTCATCAACGCCGTCATGCTCGGCCTCACGCCGGAGCAGGCGCGGCAGCGCTACGCCTCGATCATGGACTTCGCCGAGCTGCACGAGTTCGCCGAGCTGAAGCTGAAGAACTACTCCTCCGGGATGCAGGTACGCCTCGCCTTCAGCGTCATGGTGCACGTCGACGCCGACCTGCTGCTGATCGACGAGGTGCTGGCGGTCGGCGACGCCGCCTTCCAGCAGAAGTGCTACGACGTCCTGCACCGGGCGCGCAACGAGGGCCGCACGATCCTGCTCGTCACGCACAACATGGACCAGGTGCAGCGCTTCTGCGACCGTGCGCTGCTGCTCGAGCGCGGCGAGGTGATCGCGGTCGGCGACGCCGGCGACGTGGCCGGCCGCTACACGGCGGTGAACTTCGCGATCGACGAGCACGCGGTCGCCGCGCCGGACCTGCCGGCCGGCGAGGGAGACGACGGCGCTCACATCGCCGACGTCTGGGCACAGGACGCGCTTGGCCGGCGCGGTGCCGGGCTGGCCCAGGGCGAAGCCTGCGCGCTGTGCATGCGCGTGCGGTTTCTGTGCTCCGTCAGCGACCCGGTCTTCGTCCTGTCGCTGACCGATCCGGACGGGCGCCGCGTCCTCGTGGTGAGCTCGGAGTGGGACGACAGTCTGACCGGCGACTTCGCGCCCGGCGACGTCGTCACCACCGGCGCGAGCTTCGACAACTGGCTGGCCCCGGGCCGCTACGAGCTGACGGCCGAGGTGCGCTACCGCGGCAGCGGCCAGCGCGTGCTGGCTCGTGCACCGGACGCCGCCTCTGCGGTCGTGACCGCTTCGCGCGCCGGGGGCGGCCTGGTCGACATTCCCCACGCCTTCTTCCTCGAACGCAGCGGCGCGCGTGCGCCGGCGACGGTCGAAGACCGGGCGCACCGGTGAGCGCCGCCGCCCCGACCGGCGCCTACCGCGTCCGCGGCCCCTCGGCCGTCGGCGGCGATCCCCGCCGCTTCTGGAATCTCGCGCGCACGCTCGCGGCGACGGACTGGAAGGTGCGCTTCTACGGCTCGGCGCTGGGCTACGTCTGGTCGCTGCTGCGCCCCCTGATGCTGTTCGGGATCATCTACTTCGTCTTCTCCTACGTCCTGGATGCGGGTGCGGGCGTCGCCCACTACGGCGTGATCCTGCTGCTCGCGATGACCCTGTACTTCTTCTTCTCGGAGGTGACCGGGTCGGGGGTGACGTCGCTGGTCGATCGCGAGTCGCTGTTGCGCAAGGTCGGCTTTCCGCGCGCCGTCGTGCCGCTGTCGGTCGCGCTCGTCGCCGCGCTGAACCTCGCGCTCAACCTCGTCGTGCTCGCGATCTTCGTGGTCGCAAGCGGGGTGCAGCCGCGCTGGACGTGGCTGCTGCTGCCGATCCCGTTCGCGCTCATGCTCGTCTTCGCGACCGGCCTTGCGATGCTGCTCAGCGCGCTGTACGTGCGCTACCGCGACGTGCGCCCGATCTGGGACGTCGTGCTGCAGGCGCTCTTCTACGCCACGCCGATCCTGTATCCGATCGAGGCGGTGCTGAGCCGCTACGAGACGCTCGCGAAGATCCAGCTGATGAACCCGCTCGCCGCGATCATCCAGGAGTCGCGTCACCTGCTGACCGGCGCGCCGTCGCCGGCCGCCGTGCTCGAGTCGACGGCGCTGCTCGCGGTGCCGCTGGCCGTCCTGGTCGTCATCACCTGGCTGGGCTTTCGCGTCTTCGACCGGATGGCGCCGCTGGCGGCCGAGGAGCTGTAGTGCTCTCGTGCTGCGCCTCGTGCGGCGATCAGCCGGCGGACGCGCGGCAGCTCAGGCCGGTCGCTACCTGACGACCTCCAGCCAGTCCGCGCGCACCCCCACGAGCTCGCGCCAGTCGTCCGGATCGATGACGCGCACACGGCGCTTCGCGTCGCGCACCGGCTGAAAGAGGATCGGCCCGATGTGGCGCAGGCTCGACCGATAGCCGCCGCTGCCCGGGGTCAGGTCGCCGCCGCCTTGGCGGACCTGCACGCCGTGCACGCCGTGCGTCAGCTGACGCGTCCCCAGATGCACGTACGCGCCGGGGTTGTTGAGTCCGCCGTGTGTCGTGCCGAGCGGCCGGTTGTCGACGCTCACCGTCAGCGGGCGGGCGAACGACCCCTCGAACCAGACGTGGTAGCGGCCCGAGCGGGGGATCCGGACGGGCGCGTCGACCAGCCCGGGCCCTGCCGGCACGAGCGCCTCCGGAAAGCTCACGAACCCTTGCCAGGTCGGCGGACGAGGGTGGTGGCTGACGTGGAAGCTCGTCAGCGCAGCCCGCTCGACGAACGCGATGCGGCCGCCGGCCTGCCGTGCCTCGCGCGCCCAGTCGCGTGCCTCGGCGGCGGTCACCCTGGCGGCGGGATGCAGGATGTCGGGCCCCAGCGGCTTGTGGCGCACGACACGCGGCGCCGCAGTCCGGCGCCACAACTCGTAGAAGTCGCCGGACCATGCCAGCCGGAAGTTCGCCGGCGGCCGGCTCGCCGTCGGCGACCGTCGCAGGATGATGTACGGCGCTGATTGGAGGTAGTCCAGGCGCAGGTCGTCGACGTCGAGCGGCGTCTTCATGCTCGGCCGCCGCTTCGGGTCGGCGAGCGCATTGGGCTCGTAGGGTTCGTGGCGGTAGCCGTGCGGCCACTCCGGCTCGTTGTAGCTCGAGGCGTCGCGCAGGAAGTACTTGCCGAACTCGTCGTACTCGTTGAAGATCACCGGCCCGCGGCCCGCCAGCCGCTCGTTGAGCTCGAGCAGCTCCGCGTAGCGGTCATACGGCGTCAACGAGACGTCGTGGTAGGCAAGCGCACTCGACGACACCACGGCGAGCGTCAGTGCCCCCGCCAGCAGCAGCGAGAGCGGCCGCCAGCGCCCGCGCCAGAGGACCAGCGCCCCGAGAATGGCCAGCAGCAGGATCGCCGGCGACAGGATCGCGAGCACCTTGGCGTCGGCATAGGGGCTTCCGCGGCCGAGCAGATAGATCGAGGGCGCGACGAGCACCACGACGAGCAGCAACGGCTGCCACGCGCGCCGGCGGATCGACCACGACAGTCCGAGCAGCGCGCAGATGCCGGCGAGCCACAGCGCGCCCGTCTGCAGCGTCGCGTACTGGATCGTCTCGTACCGGTAGTCGCCTTCGAGCCAGACGCCGAGGACCTGCTCGATGCCCAGTGGTTGCGCGAGGTTGCCCACATCCGGCACCGCGACGGCCCCCGCGCCACCGCTGTCCTGGGCTTCGAGCGTACCGCCCTGGACGTGTAGCTGCGTCGCGAGCGATGTGAGCACCGGGAGCGCAAGCACCATCGCGAAGGCGCCACAGGCGACGAGCCACCCGACCTCGCGCCAACGCTGCGCACGGGCGATCCAGACCCCCCACACGACGAGGACGACGAGGACGACGACTCCGTAGAACGCGCCGGCGGCCGGTCCCAGCGCACCGAGCGCCGCCGCGCCCGCGATCGCCAGCACCAGCAGCGAGCGCGCCGGTCGGCGCTCGCGGATCGCGACAGCGAGCACCGCCACGCCGGTGATGACGGAGGCGATAGCCGTGATCTCCTTGATCGAGCCCTGAAGCGCGAAGCCGACGACGAGCGCCGGCTGGGCCGCAACGAACGCGGCAAGCCCGACCTGCAGGCGCGACCGCAGCAACGGCGCCACGAGCCCGGCCAGCGCGAGGCTCGTCATCGCCGCCATGAAGCTCAGCAGCGGCTGGTAGAGCCATGCGAGGTCGAGCACGCCGAGTGGCGCCGTGACGCCGAGCGCCGCCTGACCGCCCACGGGGTACGCGGTCAGGACATACGTGTGCAGCGACAGCCGTCGCGAGCCCTCGTCGATGGGCGCCCAGTCGAACCCGTGCTGTGCAACCAGGTCGGCGAGCGAGAGCTGATGCGACGTGTCGGGCAGCGCGAGGTAGCCGGCGAAGGTCGGCTCGCCCGAGAGGATGATCGGGGCCCCGAAGATCGCGAACACGCCGACGGCAGCGAGCGCGATCCAGGGATCGGGCCGCAGCGATCGCAGCCACGCGCGCTGAACCAGGAGGCCGGCGAGGGCGAGAACCACGAGAACCGGCAGCGCGAACCGCGCCGTCGCGCCCTCCTGCGTCAGCAGCCGCGCGAGTGCGACGAGCGTGACGAACCCGACCGGCAGCAGCATGACGCCGGGGAAGCGCCAGCCGGCCAGCCGGCCGGCGAGCAGCCCGAGCCCTAGGCAGAGGAGGGCGAGCGCAAGCGGATACAGCAGCCAGGCCGCGAGCAGGTCCACGACGTCGCCGGGCTAGTCGCGGCGGCGCAAACCGAGAATCGACAGCAGAAACGACGAGAAGAAGATCTGCAGGCCGATGATGATGAGCGCGGCGGCCGACACCGCCAGCCGCTCCTCCGACAGCGCGCCCAGGCCGCGGTCGATCCAGATGCCGACGATGACGGCGGCCGCCACGACGCCGGCAAGGAGGATCGCGCCGCCGAGCATCAACCCGTGTTCGAGGCGGTAGCGGGCGCGCATGCGATCGAACCACGGGTCCTTCTCGTTCATGAAGTACGTCCCGTAGGCGTGGGCGCAGAGGCCGAGCGCGATGATCTGCGTGCCGACGATGCACAGCAGCTCGCCGCCGATGACGGTGTGCAGGCTCCACTCGCGCCCGAAGATCGGGACCTGCGCCAGCGAGATGAACGTGATGAGCAGGCCGAGCACCAGCAGCGCGGCGCCCGGCACGATGAACAGGTGCGTCGGGCTGTGGACGAGCAGGAAGCGCAGGTGGCGCCACCCGTCGCGCCAGCGCGACAGCTTCGTGGTGCCGCCGCGCGGCATGTAGG
>DASYVZ010000412.1:0-10731 GCA_035936515.1 Solirubrobacteraceae bacterium
ACGTGGCGCCCAAGCGCGCCGAGCAGCCCGCCGGGCCGCGACACGATCTCGCTGAGCCGGGCGCGCGCCCATTCGTAGCGCGCCGCGGAGTGCTCGAGCGCGGCGACGACGCCCGCGTCAGCGGCGCTCGCGATATCGCGGCGGTGTGTCTCGACGCGGGTCGTAGTCAGAAACTCGCGGCAGCGCTCGATCGCGCCGGGCTCGTCGAGCTGGTCGCAGAGCACGGGGGTCAGCGACAGCGTCAGCGGCGCTCCGCGGTCGAGCAGCTCGAGCAACGGCAGGTACGACGTCGCGATCGACTCCCACAACCACTCCTCGCCGAACGGCCACGTCCCGAAGCCCGCGACGTAGGGCTGATGGGAGTGCAGGACGATCGCCAGCTCGCCCGGCCCGCGGCGGCCACTCCCGCCGCTCATGCGCGCAGAACCGCGACGAGGTCGAGCGCGCCGCGCAACTCGCCCGCGCTGCCCGTCCGCAGCGCGAAGTCCTGCGGCCCGATCGCCGGCACGAACCAGTCATAGAAGCGCCGCGTCAGGCCCAGGCGCTTGTGAACGGCGTCCCAGCCGAGCCGCAGGGCGGCCGCGTGCACGGCGAGCTTGCGGGCGTGGAAGAGGCCGTACATCTGCACCGAGCCGAAGTGCGCGCGGCACAGCGCGTGAAACTCCTCGGGGCGGTACTCGTAGACGTGCCACGGGTTTCCCGAGCGCTCTGCCCCCGGCGGCGCGAGCGTCAGCACGTTCGGCGTCGAGACGAAGACGACACCGTCCGGCGACCCGGCGACGAGCGCGCGAAATCGGGCCAGCACGGCGCTCGGATCGTGGACGTGCTCGATCGTCTGCAGGAAGACGAGCGCATCGCACGGCTCGTCGAAGGTCTCGACCATGGTGCGCACGAAGCGCAGGTTCTCGCGCGCGTAGCGCAGGCGGGCGTGCTCGTGTGCCTCGGGGTTGGCGTCGACGCCGACGACATGCGCCGCCCCCGCACGCGCGAGGACGTCGGATCCGTAGCCCTCGCCGCACGCCATGTCTACGACGCGCCGGCCGCCGACCTGCGCCGCGATCCACTCGTAGACGACGAGGTGGCGGGCGAACCAGTAGTTCTCCTCCGGAACGTCGGGCAGGGTGCGCTCGCCGGTGAGCGCCAGCGGCGGGACCCCGGGCGGCTGGTCACGCTGCAGGTACGGCCCCTGCGGCTCGTCGTCTGCGAGGTCGGCCACGGCGCGGCAGGCTACCCGTCGGCGCGGAGCGCGGGCCGGCGCACCGACCCGTCCACCGCAGACCGTGTGCTGTGATACGTGCCTGATGCCCGACCGGACGGTGCGCAACTTCCCGCTGTTTCCGCTGGCCCTCGTCGCACTCCCCCACGAGCTCGTCCCGCTGCACATCTTCGAGGAGCGCTACCGGATCATGTTCGAGGAGCTGCTCGAGAACGAAGGCGAGTTCGGCATCGTCTGGCTGACCGAGTCCGGCACGAAGCCGATCGGCTGCGCCTGCGAGATCGAACAGGTCCTCGAGCGCATGGACGACGGGCGCCTCAACGTCCTGACGCGCGGCACCCGCCCGTTTCGCATCGTCGAGCGCCAGGACGACATGCCCTACCCGGCGGCGACGATCGAGTTCGTCTCCGACAAGGACGAGGCGCTCGACGCGCGCGCCGCCGAGAAGGCGAGGGACGCCTACGCCGAGCTCGTCGTCGAGGCGACCGACAACGAGCCCGACCCCGTCGAGTTGGCCGGCCTCAGCGCCTACGAGATGGCGGCGACCGTCGACTTCGGTCTCGACGCGAAGCAGGGCCTGCTCGACCTGCGCTCCGAAAACGCGCGCATGCGCCTCGTGACCCGCCTCTTCAAGGCCGCCGTGAAGCGGCTGGACTTCGTCGAGCGCGCGCAGGCGCGGGCGCGCTCGAACGGGAAGGTCCGCTTCGGGTAGGGGCGAAGGGCGTTATCGTCGGCGGACGATCGGAGAGAGAGGGAGGCAGCATGATCAGACAGAGCCCCCGTCAAGCGACTGTCGCTGTTGTCGCGGCGATCGCCGTCGGCTTCGCCGGCTGCGGCGGTGACGACGCGCCGAGCAACGAGGAGTTCGTCGCGCAGGCCAACGCGATCTGCGAGCGCCACCACGCGAGGATCAGCGAGAAGGCCAGCAAGGTCCTGGCCGGCGGAAACCTGCCGAGCCCGCGGGAGTTCGGCGAGCTCGCGCGCGGGACGATCATCCCCGAGTACAGCGCGCAGATCGAGGAGCTGCGCGCGCTGGAGCCCTCCGAGGAGAAGGAGGAGCAGTTCCGCGCGTGGCTGGACGACTCGACGCAGCTGAAGAACCGCCTTGCGGCCAACCCGGCGATGATCCAGAACCCGCAGGCGCTCGAGCCGGTCAACGCGGAGGCCGAGCGGATCGGTCTGGCGGAGGAGTGCCAGGTCGGACCGACCTGAGCGGCCGCAGAGCATGAGGATGCGGGCGCCGTGGGGTCTCCTCGGCTCCTACGCGCTCGTCGTCCTCGTGCTCGTGACGCTGAACTTCTGGCTGCCTCGCGCGCTGCCGGGGCAGCCGATCGAGACGCTCAGCGACCCGCGCTCGGAGACGTTCGTCGCGGACGCCTCGACGCGGGGGGAGCTCCAGCGCTACTACGGGCTCGACGAGCCGCTGGCGGCGCAGTACGCCCGCTACATGCAGGATCTCGCGACCGGCGACCTGGGGACGTCGATCCGCTACCACGCCCCCGTCAGCGACGTCCTCGGCGGGAGGATCGGGTGGACGCTGCTGCTGGTGGCGACGGCGCTCGTGGTGGGGACGGCGATCGGCATGCTCGCCGGCGTGCACTCCGGGTGGCGGCGGGGGCGGGCGGCCGACCGTCGCCTCGTCGCGCTGTTCCTCGCGCTCGACAACCTGCCGTCGTTCTTCCTGGCGTCGGTGGCGGCATACCTGCTCGCCGTCAGGTTGGGCTGGTTTCCGCTCTACGGCGCGCGCACTCCGTTCGCGGAGTCCTCGGGCGCGCTGCACGCGCTGCTCGACGTGGCGCACCACCTGGCGCTCCCGGCGATGGTCCTCGCGCTGCAGTTCGTGACCTTCCAGTACCTCGTGATGCGCGCGAGCATGGTCGGGGAGCTGGGGTCGGACTATCTGCTGCTCGGACGTGCCAAGGGCCTGAGCGATCGCGTCCTGAAGTACCGCTACGCCGCCCGCAACGCGCTGCTGCCGGCCGTGACGGTCGCGACGCTGCACATTCCCCTCGCGGTGACCGCCGCGATCTTCGTCGAAACCGTGTTCGCCTATCCCGGCGTCGGGCGTCTGCTGTTCGAAGCCGTCGGCGACCGCGACTACCCGCTGATGCAGGGCTGCTTCCTCGTGCTGAGCATCGCCGTCGTCGCCGCGAACCTGCTCGCCGACCTGCTCTACCGGCGCCTGGACCCGAGGACGGCGGCGTGAGCGCACGGCGCCCGACGGTGCTCTGGATCGGCGCGGGCATCGTGGGGTGCTTCGTGCTCGTCGCCGCGCTCGCGCCGCTGCTCGCGCCGCATGACCCGCGGGCGATCTCGGGCGCGTCCTTTCAGCCGCCGAGCGCCCGGCATCCGCTCGGCACCAACGACTCCGGCCAGGACATCCTCTCGCAGCTCATCTGGGGCGCCCGCAGCTCGCTGATCGTCGCCGCTTCTGCCGCCGGGCTGGCGGTCGGCTTCGGCGCGCTCGTCGGCGCGGCGGCGGGATCGGCGCGCGGCGTCGTCGATGTCGTGACGATGCGGGTCATCGATGTCGCCTTGGCCGTCCCGGCGTTGCCGCTGCTGATCGTGATCGTCGCGTTCGCAGGCCCCAGCCGCGCGACCGTGATCGTCGTCATCGCGCTTGCGGGGTGGCCGGCGATCGCGCGCATCGTGCGCAGCCAGACGCTCTCGCTCGCCCGCCGCGGGTACGTGCACGCCGCGCGCGGCTTCGGCGCGCGCGCGCCGTACGTGATCCGCCGGCACCTGCTGCCTGCCGTCGGCCCCCTCGTGGCGGCGAGCTTCGTCTACTGGGCGGCGACCGCGGTCACGCTGCAGGCCGGGCTGGCGTTTCTCGGGCTGAGCGATCCGACGGAGGTCAGCTGGGGCGCGGTGCTCAACCGCGCGCTCGAGCACCAGAGCGTGTACCTCACGTCGCAGTGGACGTGGTGGGTCCTGCCGCCGGGCCTGGCGATCACGCTGGCCGCCGTCGGGCTGGCGTTCGTCGGCTTCGGCCTGGAGCCGCGCTCCAACCCCCGCTGGGAGCGCACATGACGGCCGCGCTGCTGGAGGTTTCGGATTTGCGCGTGCGCTTCCCGGGCGAGGTCGAGGCGCTGCGCGGGGTGAGCCTCTCGCTCGAGCGCGGCGAGGCGCTGGCGATCGTCGGCGAGAGCGGGGCCGGGAAGACGACGCTGGCGCACTGCATCGTCGGCCTCACCGGCCCGCCCGACGCCGCCGGCAGCGTGCGCGTAGGCGGTCAAGAGGTCATCGGCGCCGATCCGGCGATGCTGCGCAAGCTGCGCTCGGAGACCGTCGCGATCGCGCTGCAGGGAGCTCCGTTCAATCCGGTCGCGACGATCGGCATCCAGCTGGCCGAGCCGCTGCGCGAACATCGCGGCATGGACCGCACGCGAGCGCGCCAGCGCGCGGGCGAGCTGGCCGCCGAGCTGGGGCTCGACCCCGAGCTGCTCGAGCGCCATCCGCACGAGCTCTCCGGCGGTGAGCGCCGGCGCGCGACGCTGGCCATGGCGCTGGCGCTCGATCCTGAGCTGCTCGTGCTCGACGAGCCGACCGCCGGATTGGATCCGGCCTCGCGCGACGAGCTGCTGGAGCGCATCGCGGCGCTGTCCCCCCGACCGCGCGGCTTGGGGCTTGTCGTGTTCACGCACGACCTGCCGGCCGCGGCGCGGCTGGCGGAGCGCTGCCTCGTGCTCTACGCGGGCAAGGCGATCGAGACGGGCAACACGCGCGACGTCATCGACGCCCCGGCGCATCCCTACACGGCGGCGCTCGTGCGGGCCTATCCGGTGATGAGCACGACGAAGGACCTGCGGCCGATCCGCGGCGCGCCGCCGGACCCGCGGGCGATCCCCGACGGCTGCGCGTTCTGGCCGCGCTGCACGCAGGCCGAGGCGATCTGCCAGCAACAGCTGCCGGTGCTGCAAGTCTCGCGAGGGCGGCTCGTCGCCTGCCATCCCGGCGGGCTGAGGTGCGTGCTGTCCGCCGCCGGGCTGCACAAGACGTTCCGTCGCGGCGGGAGGCGGACGCGCGCGCTGAACGGTGTCTCCGTCGAGCTTGTCCACGGCGAGTCGGTCGGGATCGTCGGTCCCTCGGGCAGCGGCAAGACGACGCTGGCGCGCATCCTCGCCGGGCAGCTCGACGCGGATGCCGGCGAGGTCCGGCTCGACGGTGCGAGCCGGCGGCCGCCGCGCGACGTGCGCGGGCTGTGGCCACGGGCGCAGCTGGTCATGCAGGACCCGTGGGAGGCGCTGTCGCCGCGCCTGCGCGTCGAGGAGCTCGTACGCGAGCCGCTCGACATCGCCGGCGAGCTGAACGAGCGCCGGCGCCGCGCTGCCGTGCAGGAAAGCCTCGAGGCGGTCGCCCTGCCGTGCTCGAGCGCGTTCCTCGACGCCCGTGTGCACGAGCTGTCGGGCGGGCAGCTGCAGCGCATCGCGCTCGCGCGCGCGCTCATCACCTGGCCGGACGTGCTCATCGCCGACGAGCCCACGAGCATGCTCGACGCATCCGCGCAGGCGCGACTGCTCGCCGTGCTACGCGAGCGCCAGACGCAGATGGGGCTTGCGCTCGTGCTCATCTCCCACGACCTTGCGCTCGTGCGCAAGGCGACCGACCGGATCATCGTGCTCGACGCCGGCCGCGTGGTGGAGGAGGGGCCCTCGCAGCGCGTCGGCGTGAGCCCGCGCAGCGACACGGCCCGCCGGATGGCCGCCTCCGCGCCGACCTTCGACATCGGTGAGCGCTGATGGGGCCGCGGATGACACGGCGCACGTTCGTGCGCGGCTCGGCGGCGGCGGCAATCGCCCTCGGCCTGCCGTCCTGCGGCGCCTCGGCGCCCGCGCCCCCGGCCGGGACGGTCCGGCTGCCGGGCGGCTTCTTCGGCTTTCCGTCGCCGTTCGCCTACATCGCCGGCCCGGGATACGTGCAGATGAGCTACCTCTACGACTCGCTGCTGTGGAAGGACGCCAGCGGGCGCCTGCTGCCGTGGCTTGCCCGGCGCTTCGACCGCTCGGCGGACGGTCTGACCTACACGTTCGAGCTGCGCGAGGGCGTGCGCTGGCACGACGGCCGGCCGTTGACGGGCGAGGACGTCGCGTTCACGTTTGACTACTTCGCCCGGCAGCCGCTCGGGCCGCTGCTCGTCGCCCAGCCGTTCGGCGTGCGCGCGGCGCGCGCCACGGCGCCGCTGACCGTCGAGGTCGAGCTGCGCCGAGCGGCGGTCACGTTTGCGGAGGCCGTCGCCGCAGCGCTGCCGATCATCCCGCGCCACGTCTGGTCGCCGATCGACGACCCGCTGCGCGCTCAGGAGAAGGACGTGCTCGTCGGCACGGGCCCCTACCGCCTCAGCTCGTTCTCCGTCGGTGAGGGCTCGGCGCTGTACGCGGCCCATGAAGGCTACTTCCTCGGCACGCCGTTCGTGCGGCGCCTCGAGCTGCGCCCGGTCGACGACGAGCTGGCGGCGCTGCGCGCGGGCGAGATCGATCTCGCGAGCACCCCGATCGAGGGCGGCCGCCCGGAGGCGCTCGCGGCGCTGCGCGCGGACGAGGACTACGCGATCCTCGACCACACCGGCAGCTGGACGTTCCCGCTGATCTTCAACCTCGCGCGCGAAGGCCCCGCCGGCGACGTCCGCTTCCGCCGCGCCTGCGCGCTGGCTATCGACCGCACGGCGATCGTGCAGCGGCTGCTGGGCGGACACGGAAGGCCGGGAAATCCCGGGTTCCTGCCGCCCGGTCATCCGTTCCACGCGGACGTCGAGCAGTATCCGTTCGATCGCGCCGAGGCGGAGCGGCTGCTCGACGACGCCGGCTTCCGGCGCGGCGGGGGCGGCGGCCTGCGGCGCGACCATGACGGAGCGCCACTGCGACTGCGGCTGCTCACGGGCAACGCGCCGGTGCCGCCGGTGCTCGATCTGCTCATCGCGTCGCTGAAGTCCGTGGGGATCGAACTCGAGCCGCGCGCCGTCGACCTGCCGACGCTGTTCGAGCGCACGCGGCGCAACGCCGACGAGGCCGCGCTGACGCTCTATCCCGGCCCCGGCGGCACTGCGCCCAACGCTGATCCCGATCTTCTGCGCACGTTCTTCTCGTCGCGGATCGAGGGCCGCCTGCAGGGCGCGCAGGGTTGGGTCGACCGCGAGTTCGACCGGTTGGCCGAACGTCAGCTGGTGACCGCAGACGTCGCGGCGCGACGGCGCATGCTCGGCCGCATGCAGGCGATCATCGCGCGCGACCTGCCGGCGCTGGCGCTCTACTACCCGACCGTTTCGCATGTATCGCGCACGAACGCGTTCGACCGCTGGTATGTCACGCCCGGCGGCTTCGCCGGCGGCCTTCCGGGAGTGGTCAACAAGCACGCGCTGATCACCGGCCGTCGAACCGGGCTGCGCATCCGCGCACGGTGAGGCTCACATCCCCCGCTCGCGTACCGGCGGCGGCGGCTCGAGCGGCTCGAGCGGTGTCGCGCGGGGGCGGCCCGGCCAGCGTCCTTCCGCGGCGATCCACGATCCGGCGAGGATCAGGATCAGGCCGAGGATCGCCGCCGCCGTGATCGGCTCGCTGAGCAGCGTGACGCCGTAGAAGACGGCAAAGCCGGGCGCGATGTAGGCCACGAGCGAGGCACGGCCGGGGCCGATGTCGGCGATCAACGTGTAGAAGATCGCGAACGCGATGCCGGTGCCGCCCGCGCCGAGCGCCAGCAGCGCGCCGATCGTCTGCAGCTCCGGCGTCTGCACGGGCACCGCGACGAGCGCGAACGGCAGCAGGAGGACGGTGCCGACGACCAGCGTCGAGGCCGCGATCGCGACCGGTGACACGGCGCGCAGCCGGTGCTTGAGATACAGCGAGCCGACGGCGTAGCCGACGGAGGCCAGCAGCACCATGAGCCCACCCGCCAGCGCCTGCGCGTCGCCGCGGAGGTCGATGCCGAACAGCAGCACCACCCCCGCGATCCCCATGACCACCCCGGCCGCGGCGATGCCGTGCGGGCGCTCCTCGTCGTCGAAGCGCACCGCGATCAGCGCGGTGAAGATCGGCGCCGCCGAGACCAGGATCCCGGTCAGCGCCGAGGAGATGTGCTGCTCGCCGAACGTGATGAGCAAGAACGGCAGCACGACCTGGATGACGGCCACGAAGGCGATCGGGCGCCCGAGGCCGGCCACCCGCGTGAGCACGCCCGCGCGCATCGCGAGCGGGACCAGCACGAGCGCGCCGAGCGCCAGCCGCGTGAAGACGATGAAGACCGGCTCCAGGCCGTCCTCGAGGCCCACCTTGATGAACAGGTAGGAGGCTCCCCACAGCGCGGCGAGGAGCGACATCAGCAGCCAGGCGCGCCGGTTCATGGGGATTTGACGCTACTGGCGAGCGCCGGCGCTACGCGTCGCGAACATCCGCCGCAGCTGTCAGGGCGTGTACAGCTCGGCGGTCGGGACGATGCGTCCCGACACGACTCCCCCGCCGGCGACGAGCACGCGGTCGCCGATCACCGCCACCGACGCATGGGCGCGGGCGCGGCGCAGCGGCGTGGTGCGCCGCCACCGATTCGTCGCCGGGTCAAACAGCTCTGCACCGCGGAGCGTGCCCGAGTCGGCGAAGCCTCCGGCGACGAGCACCTGGCCGCGGGGCAGCAGGGCCGCGATGTGGAAGCCGCGGGCGGCCTTCATGTTGCCGGCGTCGCGCCAGCGGTTCCTGACCGGGTCGTAGAGCTCCGCACCCTTCGTGAAGCCGGGGGTACGCGCGCCGCCGCCCGCCACGAGAACCCGCCCGTTGGGCAGCAGCAGGGAGCTGTGGTTGCCGCGGACGCGTCGCATGCTGCGCGCGCGCGTCCAGCGGTTGCGGCGCGGGTCGTAGATCTCCGCGGAGCGCAGGAAGTCGTCCTCTTCGTGATCGCCGCCGGTGACGAGCACGCGGCCGTCGGGCAGCGTCGTCGCGGTGTGGTGGTAGCGGGCGGCGCGCATCGAACCCGCCCTCGACCAGGAGTTCGTGGCCGGGTCGTAGATCTCGGCGCTGCGCAGCTCGGTGTGGTTGCGCGCCAGACCGCCGGCGACGAGGACGCGGCCGTCGGCGAGCAGCGACGCGGTGTGGTTGGCGCGCGCGCGGCGCAGCTGCCCGGCGGGCTGCCACGTCTCCGCCGTCCCGTCAAAGAGCTCGGCGGGCGCGACGTAGCCGTCGCCGAGATTCGCGCCGCCGGCGACGAGCACGCGGCCGTCTGCGAGCAACGTGGAGGTGTGGGCGAAGCGCGCCGAGCTCATCGGGAACGTGTTCTGCCAGCGCCCTGCCTTCGGGTCGAAGAGCTCTGCCGAGGCCTGGATGCCCGAGAAGCTGAAGCCGCCGCTGACGAGCACCCGGCCGTCGGGCAGCGCCGTCGCGGGATGAAACTCGCGGCTCGTGTGCAGCCGGCTCGCCGACGACCAGCTCGCGGCGGCGGCGGTGGCGGCCGTCGCAAGCAGCAGGACGACCGCCAGCGCCACGCACGTCGGGAGGCGGCGGGCGCGGGATGGGCGCGGCGCAAGCATCGCCTGAGCCTACGCGACACGTGCCGCACCGGCGCCGGTGCGCCTCTACCATCGCCCGCCATGGCCACCGAACGCGACGAACGCGCAAGCGCCGAACACGACAAGGGCGACAGCGGCAAGCGGCGCCGGCGCCTCCCCCACATCCCGCCCCAGGTCCTGGCGTTCGTCGGTGTTCTGTGCGCAGGGGTGCTGATCGGCTGGGTCATCTTTCGCGACGATGAGCCAGCGCCCGCTCCGGCCACGACCACCGCGGCAGACCAGCGCGTGGCGGCCGACGAGCGCGTGTACCCGAAGCTCGGCATCACGCTGGACCTGCCGAAGGGATGGAAGACCTCGTTTCGGCGGTCCGTCCTGACCGCCGTGAGCCGCGACCAGACGGTTTCCGTGGCGCTGTCGGCCGCCGGCGGCGCCGACGCCGGGCAGCGGGTGCGGCGGGCGGATCGCAAGCAGCTCGCGAGGCTGTTCAAGGCGAGCGAGATCAGCCGCCATCGCGCGAAGGTCGGCACGGCGTCGACGATCGTGACCGAGCTCATCGGCCGCACGCGCAACCGCCAGCCGATCCGCATTCTCTCGATGGGCGCCTCGAGTCGCTGGCGCACCTACAGCATCCAGGCGTTCACCGTGCTGCGGCCGACGGCTCGCAGGATCGCCGAGCTGCGCACGCTGCTGGCGTCGGTGCGCTACCGCCGGCCGCGGTGACGCGGCACGCGGGACGTGGGCGCGCGCGGAACGGCGCGCGGCTGAAGCACCTGTAGGGCGCCCCAGCCGCGTGACGCGACGCGTGTTCTAGGAGTCGAGCTCGCGACGCCGCACGGGACCGCGCAGCGTCAGCCCTGCGGCGAGCAGGAGCGACCCGGCGAGTCCGAGCACGACGACGTCCGTGCCGGTGAACGGCAGCTGCTTGTCGCCGAGGTCCGCGGCGGGGCCGGCGGCACCGGCGCCACCGTCGTCACCGGCACCGTCGTCACCGGCGCCCTCGTCACCGGCGCCCTCGTCACCGGCGCCCTCG
>DASYVZ010000413.1:0-4763 GCA_035936515.1 Solirubrobacteraceae bacterium
GTGCGCGCGGCCCGCGCCGCCGCGCGAGCCCGGTCGTCGCGCTCGCCGTCCAGCAGCAGCGCGTCGAGCGGCGACGTCGCGAGCACCTCGCGCTGCAGCGGCGAGAGCTCCGTGCTGAGACGCTGGTTGACCGGCCCGAGCGCGTCGGCGACCGACTGCCCCTCGGGGCGCTCGATGAGCGCGGCCAGCTTGACGAGCTCGAGGTAGCGCGCCACCGCGTGCGTGACGTCGAGGTCGGTGTCGAAGCGCAGCTCCCCGAGGCCCTTGCCGACCCGCGCGACGTCCTTGAGCAGCTCGTCGCGCAGCGCCTGGAACGTCGCGTGCAGCGCCTCCTCGGGACCGAACAGCTCCTCCTCGAGCACCTCCCACTCCGCGTGAACGGCGGCGCGCGCCTCCTCGGCGAACGCAGACGGCGGCTGGGCGACGCCGCCCGGCGAGAGCGCCGGGTAGGCGAGCACGAGACCGTGCGCGGCGCGCGTCATCGCAACGTGCAGCAGCCGCCGCATCGCCGCGACGTGTGCGGCGCGATCGTCGGGGCCGAGCGTCTCCTTCAGGAGCGCGTCGGGCACCAGCTCGCCCGCGCGCAGGCGTGGCCCGGGCATCCGCGCCGACGTCAGGCCGAGCACGAAGACCCAGTCGAGGTCGCGCCCGCCCGTGGCGTCGAGCGCCATGAGCTGCACGGCTCCGGCCGGTGGCGGCCCGCCGCCATCCTCCTCGCGCAGGCCGACGTCCGCGACGGCGGCGGCGTACCGGGCGAAGTCGCGTGGCGTCGCGTGCGGCGCGCGCTGCGCATAGGAGCTCGCCAGCTCACCCAGCCGGGCGAGGTTGACGAGCCGCTCGACGACGTCCGCCTGGGCGGAGAAGACCTGCTGGCGGCGCAGCTCGAGGCGGTCGATCAGGCGGTGCACGAAGAGATCCGGGCGCGCGCTGTCGAGTGAGCGGGCGGCCTCGCGATACAGGCGCAGGAAGACGTGGATGTGCTCACGCGCCTCCGGCGGAAGCTGCGGCGACTCGGTCGCCGCGCGCAGCGCCGAGACCATGTCGAGCTTGCGTCGGCGGGCGATCTGCACGCAGCGCGCGATGTCCACCGAGCGCAGCGCGACCGGCGGCCGCGCGAGGGCGCGTACGACCGCGCCCGCGTCGGAGGGATCGGCGAGCAGGCGCAGCCAGGCGAGCACGTCGCGGACCTCCGCCTGGGCGAAGAAGTCGCCCTCGCCGACAACTCGCAGCGCGATCGCGCGTTCCTCGAAGGCGAGCGTCACCTGACGTCCCTCGTCGCGCAAGGAGCGCACGATCACCCCGATCCGCTGAGGGGAGACGCCGCTGCGCACGAGTCGCTCGACCTCCGCAGCGACCGCCTGCGCCTGGGCGCGCTCGTCCGTCGCGCGCCAGAAGCGCACCGTCCCGCCTGGAGCGCCGGTCAGCGGCGTGCGCAGGCGACCGACGATCGGCTCGACGACCGCGCGCGCGGCGTCGAGCACCCGCTGGGGGCAGCGCAGGGATCGCTCGAGGCGGATGACGTCGGCGGCGGGATGAGCCTGCCGGAAGTCGCGCACGTTCTTCGTCGCCGCAGCCCGCATCCGGTGCGCGGCACCGTCGTCGTCGGCGCAGACGGTGAGCTGCTCGTGCTGGGCGGCGAGCAGCTCGACGAGCAGCGCGGCCGCGAAACCGAGGTCGGCGTACTCGTCGACGAGCACGCGGCCGTAGCGCTCGGCGAGTCTGGTGCGCACGTGCGGGCGCTCGCGCAGGAGCCCGACGGCGCGCAGCACGAGCTCACCGGCGTCGAGGGCGCCGACCTCTTGCAGCAGCCGGTCGTGGTCGAGGTACAGCCGCGCGAACTCGGCCTCGCGTGCCGCGCGGGCGCGCTGCGCGTCGTCGCCCTCCGGCAGCCCGTGCGCCCACGCGGCGTAGTCGGCGGCCGTCACGAAGCCGTCCTTCAGGCGGTCGATGCGATCGATCACATCGGCCAGCAGGACGGCCGGGCGCCCGCCGATGTCGTGGCGGCGCAGGTGCAGGTCGTCCATCCGGTCGAGCAGCAGGGCGAGCCGGTCGGCGCGGCTGACCGCCGCGAAGAACGGGTCGACGCCTGCCTCGGCGGTCTCCTCGCGCAGCAGGCGCGTACACAGCTCGCTCACGGTGTGGATTGCGAGCTCCTCGTATGGGCGGTCCAGCATGTCCTCGACGGCGCGCCGCAGCGCGGACGCGCCGGTCGCCGTGGGGGTGAGGACGAGGATCGACTCCGGCGCGGCGTGCTGGTGCGCGACGAGCCACGCGAAGCGCCGGGCGAGCACCGTCGTCTTGCCGCTGCCGGCCCCGCCGAGCACGAGCAGCGGCCCACCGGCATGGGTGACCGCGCGCGTCTGAGCGGGGGTGAGGTCCTGCACGCGCCTAGTATGCCTGCGATGTCATCGTCTCCCGACCCGCTGAGCCCCGATTGGCTCGGGGCCTGTCGGCGGGCCGTGGAGGCGCTGCGCGGGGTCTTCGCCGAGCACCCGACGAGCCGCGAGCGCGTCATCGAGACCGGCGACACCGGCGAGGGCGGCGACCAGACGCTCGTCATCGACAGCGAGGCCGAGGACGCGGTCTTCGCGCAGCTCGACGCGCTGCACGCGGCCGGGGCGCGCTTCACCGCCGTCAGCGAAGAGCGCGGCGTGATCGAATACGGCGGCGGCGACGTGCGGGTCGTCATCGACCCGCTCGACGGCTCGCTGAACGCCAAGCGCGGGATGACGCACTTCGCGCTGTCGATCGCGGTCGCCGACGGTCCGACGATGGCCGACGTGCGGTTCGGCTTCGTCTACGACTTCGGCCCGCGCGAGGAGTGGTACGCGCTGCGCGGCGAGGGGACCTGGCTCAACGGCCGGCGCATCGAGTCGTCCCCGGACGAGCGCCGGGAGGCCGATGGCCGCCTGGAGATCATCACGTTCGAGTCGGCTGATCCGCGGCTACTCGCGCCGAAGATCATTGCCCTCAGCGACCTCGTCAACCGGCTGCGCGCGATGGGCTCGATCGCGATCTCGCTGTGCCAGCTTGCGCCGACCCGGGTCGACGGGATGTTCACGCTGCGCGCTACCCGCTCGGTCGATGTCGCGGCGGCCCAGCTGATCGTGCGAGAGACCGGCGGCCTGGTGGCCTTTCCCGCCTTCGACGACCCGCTCGGCGCGCCGCTGGACATCGAGCCGCACTCGCGCGTCGTCGCCGCGCGGACGCCGGAGTCGCTCGCGCAGCTCATCGCGGCGCTGGCGTAGGTCGCGCCTTCCTTCAGTGCCGCTGTCGACGAGCGTGAGCGCGAGCGGCCAGTGATAAAGAGCACGCCAGAGCCCAGCGCGCGCGGCAACCGCGCAGGCCCGCGGTCTGCGTCCGCCATGATGGACGCGTGATCGATCGTGCTCTGACCCAGCGAATCGCGAATGCCGTCGCGCGTACCAACGTGTCCGGCCGAGGGGCCGGCGACGTCGCGCCGCCCGCGCCCCTGCCCGGCGACCTCGCGGCGATCTGCGCCGATGCCGAGGCGCGGGTCGTCCAGTACACGGGCCTGCGCCCGGCGGCGCGGCTGCCGGCCCCCGAGTCGGTGCAGCGGCCGGACTGGATCGCGGCGAACGTCAGCTCGATGGGCGCCATGCTTGATCCCGTCGGCGACAAGCTGGCCGCCGGCGGGCTGCTCGGAGGGGCGACGCGGACGGCCGCGGGAATGCTGCTGTCGGTCGAGGCGGGCGCCCTCACCGGCTACCTGTCCCAGCGCGTGCTCGGCCAGTACGAGTTCGCGCTCGTCGATCCCGACGCGACAGCGCGGCTGCTGTTCGTCGCGCCGAACATCGGGCTGGCGGCGCGCCGCCTCGACGCCGATCCGGAGCAGCTGCTGACCTGGATCGCCTTCCACGAGGTGACCCACGCCGTCCAGTTCGCGGGGGTTCCCTGGCTGCGGCCCTACCTTGCGGGGCTCCTGCGCGAGCTGCTCGCCTCGCTGGACGTGAAGGTCGACCCGCGTGCGGTACTGAAGCTGCCGTCGCTCGAGGATGCCAAGGGACTTCTCGAGGCGGTCCGCAAAGAGGGCCTCGTCGGTGCGCTGGCCTCCGGCGGCCGCCGAGAGCTGCTCGACCGCGTCCAGGGCGTGATGGGCGTCGTCGAGGGACACGCCGAGCATGTCATGGACGTCGTGGGCGCCGCGGCGCTGCCCTCGCTCGAGGAGCTACGGCGCGCGCTGGATCTGCGCCGTCGCGAGCGCTCGCCGCTGCTTGCCCTGCTCGAGCGCCTCATCGGCCTCGAGGCGAAGCTGCGCCAGTACGAGGACGGCAAGCGCTTCTGCGACGCGGTGGCGACGACGGCCGGCGCGGCGGCCCTGCACCGCGTGTTCGACGGCCCCGAGCAGCTGCCGACGGTCGCCGAGCTGCAGGACCCGGCGGCGTGGATGCGCCGCACGGGGGCACCGGCCGCGGCGTAGGCCCGGCGCGTCGACGGGGTTCCTTCTCCCTACGCCGGCGCCCCACGAACCCGGTTCGTGCGGCTCGCGTGCGCCAGGGCGGCGCGGCAGACAAACGTACGTTCGTATCTATGCTAGCTTCTCGACCAAGCTTAGTAGTAATATCCTTAGTTCGCGCCCAGGAGGCAGGCATGGCCGACACCACGACCAAGACGCAGAGCCAGACGACGCGCGAGACCGCTGCCGTGAAGGCCGCCGCGACGCGCAAGAAGAACGCGACGAAGCGCTCGACGGCCGCCAGGAAGGCCGCCGGCACGCGTGCCGCCAACCGCGGCGCCGCCGC
>DASYVZ010000414.1:0-8683 GCA_035936515.1 Solirubrobacteraceae bacterium
CCCCCCCCCCCACGCCAGGATGCGTCGTCCAGACGAGACCGACGACGTTACGGCCTGTTCGCCGCGACGATCGGCTTCATGACGTTCTGTCCCGCTCGGAGCGCAGCACCGTCAGGATCCAGCCGATGATCGTCACCGTGAAGAGCGCGTAGCCGATCCCCGCCAGCGCACCCGTGCTCTCGACGTCTCCCCCGCCCAGGTAGACGAGCCCATGAGCGGCGAACGGAACGGCCGCGATGGCTCCGAGGAGGCGAACCCAGAGCGGTGCCCAGCGCGACAGCGCGATCATCAGCAGAGCCGGCGCGTAGAGAAGCACGCCGGCAGCGAACGACGCTTCGCCGCCGGGGGCGTCGGTCGGATTGAGCACCCGCGTCTCGCCGAGCGCCAGCATGACGAACCCCGCCGCCGCGAGCAGGCGACCCGCGGAGACATGCTGCACGGCGAGCAGCACCGAGCCGAGGATCAGCCCGAGCGCGCTGAGTGCGTACATGACGTTCTGCGTGTTGCCCTGCTCGAAGAGATTGCCGCCGAACCCGAGCGCCGCACCGACGGCAAGGGCTCCGACGACGACCGACCGCGCTCCATCGAGGACAAGCGGTTCACCGGATGCACGAGCTGCTGCACTTGAAGCCATCACGATCCCTTTCGATGAGAGGTGCCGCCCGACGCAGACGACGCCGGGTCAGGATGGAGCGCAAGGTACGGCGACACCGGCGGACTCCGAAAGCCGAAAAGCCTCCGATCCACGCCAAGCAATCCCGCAGGCGCCGTAGGGAAAACCCCCGCTCACGAGGGTGCTGCCGGGCTTTCCGGGGGCGACAGCTTCGCGAGACAATGCGCCCATGCAGAGCAACCCTCGCTCGGTTACGGTCGCGCTGGCGCCAACCGCATTCGCCTGCACCGCGGCCGGGCTGTGGCTGCATGCCAGCGGCGGGGAGGCGACACCGACCGGCTTCCTGCAGTACGCGGCGGTGGCGGTGGGAACCGTCGCGCTTGGCGCGTTCATCCTCTGGCACCGGCCGCGCAACCGCTACGGCCTGACGCACCTCGCCGTCGGGGTGCTCTTCGGGGCGGTCGTGCTGGCCGCCGGCGTCCTGTCGCGAGCGGGTACGCCGGCGGCGCTGCCGGGCTGGGCCGAGGAGGTGGCGCTCGCCTGGTCGTGGATCGCGGCGGCCGTCCTGTTGCCGCTGTGGGTGATCGTGATCGCGGCCTTCCCCGATGCGAGGTTCCACCGCAACGGGTTGAGGCTGGCGACGATCGCGCTCGCGATCGTGATGCCGCTCCTGGCGGTGATCGCCTACCTGCTGGCGCCGCCGGGCGAGCCGCCTCCGCTGATCCGCGTGGATCTGCCAGCGGGGCTGGCCGGGCCGCTCGCGTCCACGGGCGAGCCCCACGTCCTCTACCGGCTCGCCTCGGTGTCTGCCTCCGTGCTGGCGACCCTCGCACCGCTGGCGGCCGTCATCGCCCTGATCGACCGCTTCCGCAAGGCGGGGGCCGTGCTTCGCCAGCAGATCAAGTGGTTGCTGGTCGGTGCGGCGATCTCCGTCGCCCTGCAGGCGACCCCCGTGCAGGCGCTCGATTCCGAGGCCCTGCGGACAGCCGCCCGGATCCTCGTCGTGCTGGCCGTTCCGCTTCCGCTGGTGGCCGCGGCGATAGCGATCTTCAAGCACGGGCTGTGGGAGATCGACGTCGTCATCTCCAAGGGGCTCGTCTACGCGCTCGCTTCCGGCGTGCTGACGGCGCTGTTCTTCGGGATCGCGCTCGTCGCCGGCCTGACCGTCGGCGGGGGTGATTCGCGCGTAGTGGCAGCGCTCGCGCTCGCGCTGCTGGTGAGCTTCCTCGCGCAGCCGCTGAGGCAGCGGCTTGAGCGGGTGGTCGCACGCGTGCTCTACGGCGACGAGCCGCGTGGTGTCATGGCACTGGCGCGACTGGGCGATCTGGGCGCCCCCTCACTCGACGCCGGCGAGCTCGGGTCGCGGATCGCCGACGCGGCACGGGCCGCGCTCGGCGCGTCCTGGGCCGGCGTCTGGCTCTACATCGCGCGCGACGCAGCTGGGACGCTCAGGCCGATCGCGGTGTCGGGAGCGCAGCCGGCGGCGCCGGCGCTTCTGCCCGAGCCGGTGCCCGCCGCTCTTGTCGAGCTCGCCGGTGGCGTCGCCTTCTCCCAGGTCCCCGCCGACGTCGCGCGATCGCTGCGCCCGCTGTTCGCGGACGAACCTGCCCTTGTCGCCTCGTTGACCTCGAGCGGAAACCTCATCGGCCTGATCGCCTGCGGCGGTCGCGCGAAGAATGCCTTCGGCGACGAGGACGTCGAGCTTCTGGGCGTCGTGGCGCGCGAGTCGGCCCTCGCCCTGCGCAACATCCGCCTCGAGGAGGAGCTCCGCCAGCGCCTCGCGCAGATCGAACAGCAGGCCGCGGAGCTGCACCGCTCTCGGCAGCGCCTCGTGACGGCGCAGGACGCGGAGCGCAAGCGGATCGAGCGTGACCTTCACGACGGGGCTCAGCAGCAGCTCGTGGCGCTGGCCGCCGGTCTGCGGCGGGCCGCGCACGCGGAGGGGCGGGCGATCGAGAAGGCGCTCGAGGATCTCGCCGACGAGGCGGAGGAGGCGGTGTTCGCGCTACAGGAGCTGGCCCGCGGCATCTATCCGAGCCTGCTCGCCGATCGGGGCCTGCAGGCGGCCCTGCAGGCCCACGCCGGGCGCCTGCCCGCGAACGTGCGCGTCGAGGTGGAGCCGCTGCTGCACGGGCGCCGTCTCGAGCCCGAACTGGAGGCCGCGTTCTACTTCGTCGGGCTGGAGGCCATGACCAACGCGGTGAAGCACGCTCCGGGCGCGAGCATCATCGTCTCGTTGCGCGCCGACCCGGCGAGGCACACGGTGACGCTCGAGGTGCACGACGACGGGGCCGGTTTCGACGCCGGGGTCGCGCCCTCCGCCCGCGGCCTCCAGAACATGGCCGACAGGATCGACGCGCTGGGCGGCACCCTCTCGGTGGAGAGCGTGCCGGGCGGCGGCACCTGGGTCCGCGCCGAGGTCCGAGAGAACGCCGAGGTGCTCCCGATCAGGAGCCGGGAAGCGACTCCTTGAAGTAGATCAGCACGGCTGCGACGCGCCGGTTGACGTCTGACTCCTCGGGCAGCCCGAGCTTTGAGAAGACGGCTGCCACCCGCTTTTCGACCGTGCCGACGGCGATCGACAGGCGCGACGCGATTGCCGCGTTGCTGCGGCTCTCGGCCATCAGCCGCAGCACGTCGAGCTCGCCTGGGGTGAGTTCCGACAGCGACGAGCCCGGCTTCTTGGACCGGCGGGCGAGGAGCGTCTGGAGGATGCGCGGATCGAGCACCGAGCCGCCGGCGGCGACCTCGCGCAGCGCCCGCACGAGCTGATCGACATCGCCGACACGCACCTTGTGGAGGTAGCCGTAGCCGACGACGCCGTGCTCGAGCAGCGCCCAGACGTAGCCCTCGTCCTCGTGCTGGCTGAGCACGACCACTCCCGTGCCGGGCAGCTCGTCCTTGATGACGTGCGCGGCCTCGATGCCCTCCATCGAATGCGTCGGAGGCATCTTGATGTCCATCAGCACGACGTCCGGCCGCAGCCGCCTCGTCTCGGCGAGGACGCTGTCGTAATCGATCGCCTCGCCGACGACGTCGATCCCCGGAACCTCCGCGAGCAGCCGCCTCGTCCCTTCGCGCATGAGGTACTGGTCCTCCGCGATCAACACCGTCAAGCGGGACTCGCTCGAGCCGAGCATCGGGCGATCATAAGCCCGCTTCTCCGGGTCGGCCGGATGGCGTCAGCGCGGCGTCAGGTAGCGGGCCACCGTGCGGGCGCGCGCGTAATACCTCTGCCGATCGTGGAGTCCGTTGAGGCCGCCGTTGATGCGGCGCGTCAGCGCAACGAAGTCGCCGGCGTCGGCGAGGTCATTGCACCCGTGCGTCTTCCACCACCAGCACGACACGAGCTCGCTGTAGGGCGATTGCGCGAGCCTCTCCGCGGCACCGACGAAGTCGACGCCGAACTCCCGCGCCGCGCTCGTGTAGTTCGCCCGGCCGGTGCACATGATCCGCCCGCGGCCCTTGAACCGGCGGCCGTCGCCGGGAAGGGTGTTGCCGAGGTCGCGGCGCCCCTCGTAGGCGTCGCCGCTGGCGTATTCCTCAGACGTGCGGAAGCCGTCGGACTCGTGCGCCATCTGCGCGACCGCCATCGCCGCGCGCTGCGGGGTCGTGATGTCGTAGCGCCTGAACGCGACGCCCATCCCCCCGGCGATGCGCTTGGCGTCGGCATCCGTCAGCCACGGGCAGACATGGCGCAGCGACCGCCAGCCGATGGTCGGCTGCTGCTCGGCGCGCAGGCGCTCCTCCCAGCGCGCAATGGACCGCCTGACCGCATCGAGGTTCGCCCGCGCCGCCGTGCGCTGTTCCTTGGTCGGCGCGCCCTTCAAAAACCGCGCGCGAGCCACCGCCTCGCGCTCGCGCAGACGCGCGAGCAGCTTCCGGATCCCGGCGGCGGTCTGGGGATTGGAGCTGACGTTCACCGCGGTCAGACGTCGCTTGCCACGTTGTCGTCGTCGTCGTGATCGTCGATCTCGTCGTCGTCGTCGGTCTCCCCCGGCTCGTCGCCGGCGACGTCGTCGTCGTCGAACGTGGCGAGCACGAGGGCCGCGGCCGCCTCGTTGGCCTCGTCGTCGTCGATGTCGCCGAGCCTGATGCCCTCGGCTTCGAGGTTCGGCGTCTCGTAGGGCGTCTGGATCTTCTGCGCGGCGATCGGGTCGCCCACCAGGAGGCCGTCGGAGGGGAGCCAGAGGTCAGACATGCTCATCACCTTCCATCCGGATAGTTCATGGTCGCGACGCCGGTGATCTCCGACGCCGAGCGGATGCGGGCGGCGACGCAGCCGCCGTTGGACTGCGAGCCACCGGGGCCGAAGGACGTGTTGCCCTCGACGGTCCTCGCACGGCCGCCGCTCAGCGGCTCCACGAGCATCCCGACGTGAACGCCCGTTCCGCCGATGACCACGAACGACCCGGGAAGCGCTCCCTCGGGGCTCGACTGCCAGCGCCCGTAGGGTGCGCGCCCGGCACGGGCGTGTGCCTCGATCGCGCGCACCGCCGCGACGTCGGAGCGCAGACCGCTCACGCCGCCGAACTTGACGGCGTGATAGCCGCAGGCGATGCCACACCAGGGCACGCGCCCGAAGCCCCAGAACGTCTGCATCGTCGTGATGATGCCGCCCCCATTGCAGCCGGCCGGCTGCTCACGGGTGCCGATCTTCGCCAAGAACGCGTTGACCGTGCGGGCGCGCGACGACCGCTGCTCGGTCGCACGCCGCTTGCGGTGGGTGCGCAACCGCGACATGCGCGCCTTCCCGCGGCTCTTCTGCTGCTCGGTGCGGCGGCCCGGATTGCGAATCATCCGCTGCACCCCGATCGGGATGACGCCGTCGCGCGTGATCGACTCATAGGTCTCGACGAGGGCGCCCAGCGCCCAAGCGGTCTTGCGCACAGCCTCGAGCGTGCGGGCGTCCACGACCCCGTTCTCCTCGACGGCGAGCGCGGCGAGACCGCGCGCCCGGAGCCTGCGGTTGGTCGCCGCCTGCAACGCGCGCGCAGCGTCGCTGCGGCTGCCGAGCTTCAGTGGCTGCATTTGTGACCGTTGCTGTGTGGCCATCGGTTCGTTCTCCAGTGGTCGGCTGCCGGCGCTGTCACGAGAAGTGGTAGACGGGCGGCGCCACCGCGTCTGTGACATTTGTCACGGTAGCCTCGGTCAACCTGCCGCCAAGGCGGTGGCTGCCGAGGGCAGCCGCGTTGACTACGCTGCGCAGGGATGCCCCCGCGTCACCTCGACCGGCTCTCCGCCACCGACGCCTCGTTCCTGCACCAGGAGGGCGCCGTCTCACATATGCACATCGGGGCGCTCGTCCGCGCCGCGGGACCACCCCCGGCGTACGACGACTTCCTGGACTCGATCCGCGCGCGCCTGCACTACGTGCCGCGCTACCGCCAGCGGCTCGTCTTCCCGCCGGCCGCCACCGGCCGGCCGCTGTGGGCCGACGACCCCGACTTCAACCTCGAGTACCACGTGCGCCACACGGCGCTGCCCGCGCCCGGCAGCGAAGAGCAGCTCATGAACCTCGCCGCGCGCGTGTTCTCCCAGCAGCTCGACCGCTGCAAACCGCTCTGGGAGCTGTGGCTCGTGGAGGGTCTCGCCGACGGCGGCTTCGCGCTGCTGTCCAAGAGCCATCACGCGATGATCGACGGCATCGCCGGGGTCGACCTCGGCACCGTCCTCTTCGACCTCGGCCCCGAGGGACGCCCGCCCGAGGAGGGCCTCGAGCCGTGGATGCCCGACCCGGCGCCTGGCCCGCTGGACCTGCTCGGCGCCGGGATCACCGGCATGACGAAGGCGACGCTCGGCGTGGCGGGGAAGGCGCTCGGCGCGCTGAGGCGGCCGGAGCGAGCGCTCGAGGATGCGAAGGTCGCGGTCGAGGGCCTCGGCGAGATCGTGTGGGCGGCGGCCAACCCGGCACCGCCGTCGCCCCTGAACGTCGAGATCGGCCCGCACCGGCGCTTCGCGGGCGTCGCCTGCGAGCTGCAGGACTTCAAGGACGTCAAGAACGCGTTCGGCGGGACGGTCAACGACGTCGTGCTGACGGTCGTCGCCGGAGCGCTGCGCCACTGGCTGCAGTCGCGCGGCGTGCGAACGCAGGGCCTCGAGCTGCGCGCGCTCGTCCCGGTCTCCGTACGCCACCGCGAGGCCGTGCAGAACGGCGTCGGCAACCGGCTGGCGGTCATGCGCGGGCCCCTGCCGGTCTACGTCGAGGACCCCGTCGAGCGCCTCGCCGTCGTCGCGGCGGCGATGGACGACCTCAAGGAGTCAAAGCAGGCCGTCGGCGCCGAGGTGCTGACGAGCATGCAGAACTTTGCGCCGCCGACGATCCTCGCCCAGGCGTCGCGGCTGAACTTCTCGACGATGCTCTTCAACCTGCTCGTGACGAACGTGCCGGGCCCGCAGTTCCCGCTCTACGTCCAGGGCCGCGAGATGAGGTCGGTCTTCCCGATCGCGTTCCTGCCCAAGAACCACGCGCTGGCGATCGCGATCATGTCCTACAACGGGCAGATGAACTTCGGCCTGCTCGGCGACTACGACGCCATGCCCGACCTCGACGCGTTCGGTGACGCGATCGAGTCGTCGCTGGCGGAGCTCGTGTCGCTGACCGCGCGCCGGGCGCGGGCCGGTGCGGCGGACCGGCCGGTCTAGCGCCGGCGGTCGGTGCGCATCGAGAGGTCCGGCCGCTTCGGCACCGCCTCGCGGTTGCCGGCCTTGTCGACCGCCCGTGTGTAGAAGCGATACAGCGACCCGGGGTTGACCTTGATCTTCAGGCTGCTCTTGCGCGTGCGCTTCACGCGCCGGTAGGGCCCGCGGTTGGTCGAGCGATAGACCTCGTAGACGTCGATGCCGGAAGGCTGCAGCCCGGCCGGCGCGGTGTCCGAGCCCGTCCACTTCAGCGTGACCGAGCGCGCCTTGCGCACGCGCTTGCGGCCCTTGAGCTCTGAGCTCGGCGCGCGGCGGTCGATCGCCCGCACGGCGTTCATCGCCGCTCCGGCGTCGACGATCCCCCAGCCGAGCTCGGCGTTCCAGCCACCGCCGGTCGGCCGCGTGGCCGTCTCCTTGAGCACGCGGATGACGTCCGCGACGGTTGCGTCGGGGTTCAGCCGGCGTGCCATCGCGGCGACGCCCGCGACGATCGGCGCGGCCATCGAGGTTCCCTGCAGGTAGGCGAAGCGCGCGTCCCCGCCGAGGGTCGTGCGACAGCGGCAGTCGCGGCCGGGAATCAGCAGGCTGCCGCCGGCCTCGAGCTCGGTGAGGTTGCCGGGGAAGGCCGCGAAGATCCCTGTGGGTCCGCCGCCCTCGAATGCGCCCGGAGCGGCGAGCGAGATCTGCGACCCGCGCCCCGCGAACGACGCGCGCCGCCCCGCGAAGTTCGCGGCGGTGACGGTGAGGCCGCGGCCGGCGGCGAGGTCGGCGCCGGTGCCGGAAGGCTGCAGCACGTTGGAGGGATAGCCCTGTTCGTCGACGGGCCGGTCGTCGGCGGCGGCGACGAGGACGGCGCCCTTGGCGTGCGCGTAGTCGATCGCCTCGACGATCGCCCGGGGCGCCCGCGCGTCGCGGCTGCCGAAGCTCATGTTGATCGCGTCGGCGCCGCGATCGGCGGCCTGCACGATCGAGCGCGCGATCGAGCCGTCGCTGAGGTCGGTCTTGAAGATCAGCAGCCGGCAGTTCAGCCCGGAGCCGACGCTGCCGAAGCCGTTGTCGCCGGCGGCGCAGGCGAGCGACGCGACGTGCGTGCCGTGACCGTTCTCGTCGCTCGTCGCCGGGCCATGGCCGGCGATGTCGTCGTTGTCGACGGCAGCGGCGATCTTCCCCCCAAGATCCGGATGGGCGGCGTCGGCGCCGGTGTCGATGACCGCCACCGTGGCGCCGTCGCCGCGGGCGACGTCCCATGCGGCGGGCAGCCCGATGCGCGGCACCCACCAGGCGACGGTCGTGCCGCTCGGGGTGCCGAGGGTGGTCTCCGGCGCCGTCAGGGCGGGGTCGTTCGGCATGAGCCGCAGCGTGGCGCGGCGCTCCACGTCGACCGAGCGAACGCCGGGCAGCCGGCGCAGGACGGCAGCCAGCCCGGCG
>DASYVZ010000415.1:0-1651 GCA_035936515.1 Solirubrobacteraceae bacterium
GTGCTGCGCCGCGAGGCGAGCATCCTGCGTCACTTCGGCACGGTCGCCTCGCTGCGCCCCGCCGGTCCCGGTGGCGCCGACCTGAACTAGCCGATGCCGAGGTGCTGGTGGGCGGGTCAGGACCCCCTCTACGTGGCGTACCACGACGCCGAGTGGGGCCGACCGGTCACCGATGACCGCGCGCTGTTCGAGAAGCTGAGCCTGGAGGGGTTTCAAGCGGGGCTGTCGTGGCTGACCATCCTGCGCAAGCGCGAGCGGTTCCGGGAGGTCTTCGCGAACTTCGAGCCCGGCGTGGTGGCGCAGTTCGATCAGGCCGACGTCGAGCGGTTGCTGGCAGACGCCGGCATCGTGCGCAACCGCGCGAAGGTCGAGGCCACGATCAACAACGCGAACGCCATGCTGCAGATCGACTCGCTGAGCGAGCTCGTGTGGTCCTTCGCGCCGGAGCCGGGTCCCGCGCCGCGTTCGCCGGATGACGTCCCCGCGCAGACGCCCGAGTCCACGGCGCTGTCCAAGGAGCTGAAGCGCCGCGGGTTCCGGTTCGTCGGACCCACCACCTGCTACGCCTTCATGCAGTCGATGGGGCTGGTCGACGACCACCTGGCCGACTGCCCCGCCCGCGGCGGAATGCCGTGAGCAGCCGTCAGCTACCCGGTACGGGAGCGATCAGGTGATGTTGCGCTCGGCCGCCCAACGCGACAGCTCATGCCGGTTGCGCAGCTGCAGCTTGCGCAGGACCGCCGAGACGTGCGTCTCCACCGTCTTGACAGAGATGAACAGCCGCTCCGCGATCTCTTTGTACGTGTAGCCCCGCGCCACGTGCTGCAGGACCTCGCGTTCCCGCGCCGTGAGCTCGTCGAGCTCACTGGAGACCTGCGCCACCGGGATCGACGCGAACGCGTCAAGCACGAACCCGGCGAGCTTCGGCGAGAACACGGCATCGCCTTCGGCGACGCGGCGGATCGCCGCGACCAGCTCCTCGGCTGACAGCGTCTTGGTGACGTAGCCGCGGGCGCCCGCACGGATGATGTCGATCACGTCCTCGGCGGCATCGGAGGCCGACAGTGCCAGGAACTGCACGTCCTCGTCGCTGGCGCGGACGCCTTCGAGCACCGCGCGCCCCCCGCCGTCCGGCAGGTGGACGTCGAGCAGCACGACCTGTGGCTTGGTCTTCAGGATGCCGGCGATCGCCTCGGGAACAGTGCCGGCGTCGCCGGCGATCCAGACGCGGTCGGCGATCTCACTGCGGATGCCCGCGCGGAACATCGCGTGGTCATCCACGACGTAGACCTTCACGCGCTCCTTCACGCCTGGATCATCGCACGCGGCGCTACAACATGCGGATGGCGCAGACGGTGCAGGTGTACGTGGAAGCGGGAAACCGCCGGGTGTTCGCCGGTGCGGTGGAGTGGCCGGGCTGGTGTCGCAGCGGCCGTGACGAGGACGGGGCCATCGAGGCGCTCGCGGCGTACGCACCCCGGTACGCGGCGGTCGTTGCGGCGACCGGGCTGATGTTCGAGCCGCCCGACGACGCGGCAGCGTTCAGCGTCGTCGAGCGGATCGAGGGCAACGCCACGACGGACTTCGGCGCGCCCGGCCGCATCATGCCGATCGACCATGCCGACGTGGACAGCGCCGAGGCCGAGCGCCT
>DASYVZ010000416.1:0-13362 GCA_035936515.1 Solirubrobacteraceae bacterium
CTTTCCCGGCGACCCGGCCGGCGGCGGCGATGCCGTCGGCGCCTGGCGCGCGGCGTTCTTCCGCGCGCCGTACCTGCGCGACGCGTTCGTCGCGATGGGGATCTTGAGCGAGACCTTCGAGACCGCGGTGACGTGGGAGCGCCTCGCCGCGCTGCATCGCGCCGTGACCGGCGCCGCGAGCGAGCTGATCGGGCCGCGCGGGCGCATCACCTGCCGCATCTCGCACGTCTACCCGGACGGCGCGGCGCCGTACTTCACGGTGCTGGCCCCCGCGCGGCGTGGCGAGGAGGTGGCGCAATGGGCCGAGATCAAGGCCGCCGTGAGCGACGCGCTGCTGGCGGCCGGGGGCACGATCACCCACCATCACGCCGTCGGCCGCGACCACCGGCGCTGGTATGACCGCCAGCGCCCGGACGTCTTCGCGACGGCGCTGCGGGCGGCGAAGGCGAGCGTCGACCCGCCGGGAATGCTCAATCCAGGGGTGTTGATCGACGCCTGAGACGCGCTAGCGTTAACGGGCGATGCCGACGCCGACGGAGAAGATCGCCGCCAACCTCCGCGCGTTTCAGATCGCGCTGAACGCGCACGACCGCGAGAACCCGACGCACACCGCGCACGGGATCGGGCTGGCGCACTTCGACATGGAGCGGCTCGGCTTCGAGGAGGGCGAGGAGGTCCTCCCGGGCATCACGATCCACGCCGACGGTGGCGTGACCGGCAACTTCCGCGTGCTCTGCGACGGCGACCACCTCGAGGAGCTCGAGGCGCAGGAGGCCGAGGTCATCGACGCCGTCGCGACGCAGTCGACGCCCGTCCCGGTGGGCGCGCCGCGCGAGGACGAGCGCTCCAGCTGAGCCCGGCGGCTCAGGCGTCCAGCTCGACCTGCACGCCCTCGCCCGAGAAGCAGACCAGGCCCGCGATCTTCATCGCCTCCGCGCGCGGCAGCTCGTAGCTGTGCGCCGTGTCGCGCAGCAGCTCGCCGCCCGCGTGGACGTGCCAGTAGATCGCATCGCCGATGTACGGGTCCGTCGCCGTCGTGTCGCTCGGGCGCAGGTGCCCGGCGCGGACCTCGCCGCGCGGCAGGTAGGCGCGTACCGGCATGCTCGTCTCGAAGACGAGCGTCGGGTGGGCGCTCTGCGCGATCAGCTCGCCGGCCGCGAGCACGCGCACGGGGCGTGAGCTCGTGTGCACGTCGACGCGGTGGTAGGGGTCGCGCAGGCCTCCGGCGACCGGCTCGTCCTCGACGAGCCAGCGATCGGCCTTGCCCGGATACAGGGCCGCGAAGCCGAGCAGCCACGGCGCCTCGTCGGACGGCTCCTCGTAGCCCCAGACGGCGTCCTCGCGCAGCTCGTCGCCGACGCGCAGCGACCAATACGAGGCGTCGCCCTTGAACGGGCAGTGCGACGTCGTGGCGGTGCGCTCGAGCAGCGTCGGGTCGAAGTCCTCGAGCGGCGCGTACGCGACCGGCCGGATGCCGGTCTCGTGCAGCAGATGCGCGCGCCGCGTGTCGAGCACGACCGTCTCGCCGACGAGCGCGCGCAGGCGGCGCGCGTCGGGCTCGAAGAGGAGCCGGTGCGCGGGCGCCTGGATCGCGTAGTTCGATGGCGCGGGCGAGCCGCCGAGCGGGCCACTGCCGCGGGTGAGGCTCATCGCGAGGGCGTGGCTCGTGGCACGACGACGGCCAGCGTCGTCCAGCGGCGTGATGTCATACCTCGACCTTCAACTCGCGCCCGAACGCGCGCTCGAAGAGCACGACCTCGCGCTGCGCGGCCCAGCGTTCGACGGAGGCGCTGCCGTCGGCGTCGAGCTCGAGGCGGATCGTGCCGTTGTCGGGTGCGACGTGCGCGGCCCGGACGCTCTGGTCGCGGCTGCGCTCGAGGTCCTCGGCGAGGCGCAGCAGGATCGAGAGGCGATCGAGACGCTCGTCGTCGCCCGGCTCGGCGAGCGGGGAGAGCTCGCCGAAGTCCGGCATGCCCTTGCGGTGGTAGCGCGCGGCCTGCGCGACGAGCGCGACCTCGCGCGGACGGAACCCCGGTAGCCCGGCGTTGAGAATGAGATACCGCGAGTGCTTGTGGTGGTCGTCGTAGTCGACCGACATGCCGATGTCGTGCAGCACGCAGGCCACGAAGAGCAGCTCTCGCTCCCAGCGGTCGCCGGGGTGCAGGCGGTGCTCGGCGAGCTCGTCGAAGAGGGAGAGCGCCAGCGTCGCGACGTGCGCCGTGTGCGCCGGGCTGACGTGGTACCGGGCGGCGAGGTTCGCCACGCTCGACCGGCGCACGTCGTCGAACAGCGGCGGATCGCCCGGCAGGTGCTGGCCGAAGAAGACGCCCTCGCGCAGACCCGCCTCGGTGACGGTGATCGCCGCGAAGTCGCCGTGCTCGAGCACCGCCTGGACGACCATCGCGCCCGCCAGGATGAGGTCGGCGCGGGCCCACTTGATGCCCTTGACGTTGCCGCGCTCCTTGGCCGGCATCCCGGCGAGTTTGTCGATGAGGTCGTCGAGCGCGTCGGGCGTGATCTCGAAGCCCTGGATGCCGCCGAGCGACGGCCGCCCGGCCTCGGCCTGGATCGCGGCGGCGAGGTTGCGCATCGTGCCGCCGATCCCGACGAGCTGGCGGCCCGCCCGCGGCAGCCAGTCGACGTCCTGCTCGAGCGTCTCGCGCACGTGCGCACGCAGCGCCTTGCGCGCCTTCTTCGTCGGCGGGTCGTCGTCGGCGAGGAAGTGCTCGGTCATCCGCACCGAGCCCAGCGGCCATGAGCCGAGCCGCCCGGGATGGCGGCTGAGGACCTCGACGAGCTGCAGCGAGCCGCCGCCGAGGTCGAGCACGGCGCCGTCGGCGAGCGTCGTCGAGTTGACCGCCGCGAGGTAGCCGTAGTAGGCCTCCTCCTCGCAGCTGAGGACGCGCACCTCGAGGCCCGTCTCATCGCGGACGCGATCGAGGAAGACCTGCTGGTTGCTCGCGTCGCGGATCGCGCTCGTCGCGACGGCCTGGATGCTCTCGTGCTCCAAGCCGCTCGCGGCGCAGAAGTGCGCGAAGACCTCCGCCGCCTCGCGCGCGCGCTTCATCGGCCCCTTGCCGAGCTTGCCGCTGGACTCGAGCCCTTCGCCGATGCGGACCGGCAGATAGATCTCGTCCGTGAGCTTCCACCACCCGTCGGCGGCGGTGAAGACGACGAGCCGAAACGAGTTCGAGCCCATGTCGATGACGGCTGTGCGCCGCTCAGCCACGATCTTCGTGCTCAGCTCGGGCTCGCGTCGGTCATCTCCGATGGAGCTTAGAGGCGTCGTCGGGGTAGCCCGTCCGCACGAACGGGAGGTACGCACGCATGCCCGAGGCTCGCGCTCGGCTGGTCGGGATCAATCACATCGCACTCGAGGTCGGCGACATCGACGAGGCGCTCGAGTTCTACGGCAGCCTGTTCGGCTTCGAGCTGCGCGGCCGCCACGGTGGCCGCATGGCGTTCCTGGACGCCGGCGACCAGTTCGTCGCGCTCTCCGCGCCCCGCGCTGACGCTGACGCTGACGCCGCGGTGGCGGTGGCGGACGCGGATCGTCACGTCGGCTTCGTCGTCGACGACCGCGCTGCGTTCGCGGCGGCGGCGCGGGCGGCTGGGGTCGAGCTGCTGCCCGGCCGCGGGACGCGCTTCCGCGACCCGTGGGGCAACCAGATCGAAGTCGTCCAGTACGACGAGGTGCAGTTCTCCAAGACCGCAGGGGTGCTGCGGGGGATGGGTCTGGCCGGCCTGCGCAAGACGCCCGGGACCATGGAGGAGTTGCGAGGGAAGGGGCTTGCGGGCGAGTCGGAGTGACGGGCGGGCGCGGCACGCACCTCACGCATGCGGCGTTCGAACGCGACCGCGCCGCGCGACGCACGCCTGCTCGCGCTCGGCTAGCGGGTGCTGCGGTTCACCGAGCTGCGGATCCGGCTCGCGGGATCCACCGTCGCGGAGACGCTGCGGCGGTGCTCGCCGCCACCCCTACCCGTGCCGCTCGATGATCTCCACGCGGTAGCCGTCGGGGTCGCGCACGAAGCACAGCAGCGAGCCGCCCTCGCGCACGGAGTACGGCGGCTTCTCGGGCTCGATGCCCTGCTCGGCCAGCGACGCGAGGGTCTCATCCATGTCGGTGACCGTGACCGCGATGTGGTTGTAGCCGGTCCCGTGCGTGTACTCCGACACGCCGTGGTTGTAGGTCAGCTCGAGCCGGTCGCCGTCGCCCGGCAGGCCCATGAAGACGTTGATGGCCTCGTCGCGGATCGGCTTGCGGCGGCGCTCCTCGAAGCCGAGCGCCTTGTAGAACGCGACCGAACGGTCGATGTCGCCGATGCGATAGCAGGTATGGATGAGCTCCTTGGCAGGCACGAGCCACACGTTACCCTCAGGTCCATGCTGATCGAGCGCTCCATGTCGGACGGGTTCCTGACGAACACGTACCTCGTCGCCAGCGATCGCGGGGACGCGGGGTTCCTCGTCGACGCGGGCGGTCCGATGGCGCCGTTGTTCGAGGCCGCCGAGCGCAACGAGATCGACGTCACGCATCTGCTGCTGACCCATCACCACCACGATCACGTCTGCGATCTGGATGCGATCACGCAGCGCTACCCCGACATCGTGATCCTCGCCCACCCCGACGAGCCGCTCGACGCCCAGCCATTCATCCCGCTGCAGATCGGCGGGCTGAACGTCGACGCGCTGCACACCCCCGGGCACACCAAGGGCATGCTGAACTTCACGGTCCCCGGCCACGTCTTCACCGGCGACACGCTGTTTCGGAACTCGATCGGTGGCGTCAACGCGCCCGGCAGCACGTCCTACGCGGACATCAAGGGCTCGATCATGGACACGCTCATGGGGCTCGACCACGCCACCGAGGTGCACCCCGGCCACACCGACGCCACGACGATCGGCGACGAGTGGGAGAACAACGCGTTCATCCGCGTGTGGCGCGGGCTGGACCCCGAGGGCGACGAGCCGGTGACGGTGCAGGGCGAGCCCGCGACGCTCGTCGTCTGGGGCAACGACTACGACGGCGGCCACAAGGCCTGGATCCGCTGGCCGGACGGGCGCGACGACATCGTGCCCGGTTCGCGCGTCGATCGCGCCGCGGGGTAACGGGCGCTCCGGGCCGCGGCCGGACGTCGCGCGACATGGCCAAGAAGGACGCCATCCCCACTTCGCGGATCAGCCGCTCGTCGAAGGTCGGCAAGCTCGCCGCCACACAGGCGGCCAAGCAGATGGGCACCCGCGCGACGAACGTCGCGCGCGGCGACGAGGCCCGCGAGCGGGCGCTCGCCAAGCGCCAGCTCGAGACCGCCGAGCAGATCGTCGCCGCGCTGGGGACGATGAAGGGCGCAGCGATGAAGCTCGGCCAGGTGATGTCGTTTCTCGACGTCGGGCTCGTCCCCGAGGAGTACCGCGAGGAGTTCCAGGCCAAGCTCGCCGAGCTGCGCGACGCCGCGCCGAAGGTCAGCTTCAAGGACATGAAGAAGGTCATCGAGAGCGAGTACGGCGACTCGATCGAGAACGTCTTTCAGACGTTCGACCCCGTGCCGATCGCCGCCGCCTCGATCGGACAGGTCTACAAGGCGCGCCTGCACGATGGCCGCGCGGTGGCGGTGAAGGTGCAGTACCCCGGCGTCGCGCAGGCCGTCCGCGCCGACATGCAGAACCTCGGGATCATCCTGCGCCTCATGAAGATGGTCGCGCCGGGCCTCGACCCCAAGGCGATGGGCGACGAGATCCGCTCGCGCATCGATGAGGAGCTCGACTACGAGCTCGAGGCGCAGAACCAGCGCACGGTCGCGCGGCTGTACCGCGGGCACCCGTTCATCGTCGTGCCCGAGGTCGTCACGCAGCTCTCGCACGAGAAGGTCATCGTCAGCGAGTTCGTGCAGGGCCTGGGCTTCGAGGAGCTCAAGCAGCTGCCCCAGGACGAGCGCAACCGCCTGGGCGAGATCGTCTACCGCTTCTACTTCGGCTGCATGTACCGCCACCACCAGTTCTCGGGCGACCCGCATCCCGGCAACTCGCTGCTGCTCGAGGACGGCCGTATGGCGTTCTTCGACTTCGGCCTGTTCAAGCGCATCCCCGCCGCCGTCGCGGAGTTCGAGCTGAAGATCCAGCGCATCGCGCGCGAGGGCGACGGGCAGGCGCTGATCGATCACCTCCACGCAGGCGGCTTCATCGCCAAGCCCGAGTTCTACACGCCGGAGGGGATCCTCGCCCAGGTGCGCGACATGACGTGGTGGTATCTCGAGGACGCCGAGGTCGAGCTCACGCCGGAGATCGCCACCGAGGTCATGATCGAGATGTCCGACCCGCGCTCCTCGCACTTCTCGAAGATGCGCCACGAGACGCTGCCCGCCGACCACCTCTTCGGTCGCCGCCTGGAGATGCTCACGCTGGCGGTCATGAGCCAGTTGCGCGCCAAGGGCAACTGGCACCGGATCGCGCGCGAGTGGATCTACGGCGACGACCCCGTGACCGAGCTCGGCCGCCAAGAGGCCGAGTTCTACGCGTCGCACCCGCCGGCAGCCGTCGTGCGCGGCGCCGCGTGACGCGCGGCGCAGCCGGCTGGCGCGTCGCCGCCTTCATCGTCGTGCTGGGTGCGGTGTTCTTAACCGTCGCCTCGAGCGGCGGGCTCTCCTCAGACCGCGTGCGCGACGTCATCGACCCGCTCGGCGCCACCGCCGTGCCGGCGTTCATCGTCGTCAGCGCGCTGCTGACCTGCGCGCTGTTTCCGGGACCGCTGCTGGCGGGCGCCAGCGGGCTGCTGTTCGGCACGGCGCTCGGGACGCCGGTGGCGATCGCGTCCGCCACCCTCGGCGCCGTGCTCGCGTTTTGCATCGCGCGCTTCTTGGCCCACGACGCCGTACAGACGCTGACGCCCGAGCGGGTGCGGCCGCTGCAGGACTGGATCGAGCGGCGCGGCTTCTGGGCAGTGCTCTACGCGCGCATCGCGCCGGGCGTGCCGTACTCGCTGGTCAACTACGCGGCGGGACTGACGCGGGTCGGGCTGCCGCCCTTCGCGGCGGCGACGGCGATCGGCGTCGCCCCGCGCGCGTTCGCCTACACGGCGCTCGGCGGCTCGCTCGACGACCTCACCTCGCCGGAGGCGATCGGCGCCTACGCGGCGCTCGTGGTGATGGCGCTGACCGGCGTCGTGCTGCTGCGCGCCGAGCGCGCCCGGGGGCGCGTCGGCAGCGCCCCCACCGCCGGATAGCTACAGCTGCTGGACCTGAAAGAGCGACGTCGAGCCCGGCACGCCGCTCGGCAGGCCCGCCGTCACCGCGACGCGCATGCCGCGCTCACACCATCCCAGGTCGACCACGCGCCGGCAGGCGTCGAGCAGCAGCTCCTCGGTCACCTTGTGCTTGCGCAGGAACTCGCCGCGCACGCCCCACATCAGGCCGCAGCGACGCACCGTCTCGCGGCCGGGCGACAGCGCGTAGATCGGCACCGTCGGGCGGTGCGCCGACACGAGCCGCGCCGAGCGGCCCGACAGCGTCGGCACGACGATCGCGTCGAGCTCGAGCTCGCGGGCGGCCATGCAGACGGCATACGCCACCGTGTAGGACGGATCGCGGGCATCGCGGTGGACGCGGTGCTCGTTCCAGCGCCGGTACGGCGCCGCCCGCTCGGTCGACGCGGCGATCGACGCCATCATCGCGACCGCCTCGACGGGATAGGCGCCGATCGCCGTCTCCTGGGAGAGCATGACCGCGTCGGTGCCGTCGAGGATCGCGTTGGCGACATCGGCGACCTCCGCACGGGTGGGGCGCGTCGAGGCGACCATCGAGTCGAGCATCTGAGTCGCCGTGATCGACGGGCGCGCCAGGAGCCCGGCGGTGGCGAGCAGCTCCTTCTGGACGATCGGCACACGCTCGATCGGCAGCTCGATGCCGAGGTCGCCGCGCGCGACCATCACGCAGTCGGCGGCGCGGATGATCTCTTCGGCGCGATCGACCGCCTGCGGCTTCTCGATCTTCGCGATGAGCGGCAGGCGCGTGTGCTCGCGTACGAACGCGATGTCCTCCGGCGAGCGCACGAACGACAGCGCGACCATGTCGACCCCGATCTTCTCACCGACCGTGAGGTGCGCGAGATCCGCCTCGGGCACGGAGGCCAGGTCGGTGAGCGGGCCCGGGATGTTGAGCCCTTGGCGCGAGGCGACGGAGCCGCCCGCCTCGACCTCGGCCTCGATCTCGAGGGACGCCGCGCGGACGGCGCGGACGCGCAGCCGGACGCTGCCGTCGGCGAGGTACATCACGTCCCCGGTCTCCAGAGCGCCCATCAGCTCCGGGCGCGCGACCGACATCCGCGTGGCGGTGCCGACGCCGTCCTCAGCGCACACGAAGACGACCTCGTCGCCGGGCTTGAGGTCGACGTGGTCGTCTTGCAGCGCGCCGATCCGGAGCTTCGGGCCCGGCAGGTCCTGGAGGATCGCCACGGGGCGCCCGACGCGTCCCGAGGCGCTGCGCACGCGCTGCGCGGTGTCGGCGTGCTGCTCGGGCGTGCCGTGCGAGAAGTTCAGCCGCGCGACGTCCATGCCCGCGGCGACCATCCGCTCGAGCGTCTTGGGATCCCGCGAGGCGGGGCCGATCGTCGCGACGATCTTCGTGTGGCGATGCACCCGCCGAGCGTACTCACCAGCCGGGCGGATGGCCGGTACCGGCCGTCGCAAGCACCTCGCGGGTCGGCCGATCCCGCCGCCGGGCGGCGGACGGGGCGGGGCGGCAGACCGAACACCCAGAGGCCTGCTGGCACGATCCTCACGGGCGGTGGTGGCGGCGAGGCTGAGCGGCACCGAATCCCATCTCTGGAGACTCCATGACCGCCACCCTCAGCCGCTCCTCCGCCCGACGCGCCGTGCTCGTGGCGCTGATCGTCGCCGCGACGCTCGGTTGCGCGGCCGCCCTCGCGCCCGCGTCCGCCGGCGCGGCCGACCGCCTGCTGCCCGGGCAGCAGATCGCCGACAATCAACGGCTCGTGTCCGAATCGGGGCGCAGCATCCTCGCGGTGAGCCAGTGGTCGCCGAACATCGCGCTGTACCGGCGCGACTGCGCGGTGCCGCGCTGGGCGCAGTACACGGGGAGCCCCGACGCCGACATCCGCGCGGTGATGCAGGGAGACGGCAACTTCGTGCTCTATCACCGTGGCTGGACGCCGCTGTGGTCAAGCGGCACATACGGCAACCCCGGTTCGTACATCGTGCTTCAGAACGACGGCAACCTCGTCATCTACGCCCCAGGCGGCCGCGCGCTGTGGGCGACCGGCACGCAGGAGAATTGGTCGACGTACCCGCAGTACGGCTGCTAGCGCCTGGCTGACCGTTCACGCCGCTGCTGCACGGTGGGCCGCGGCACCGCCCCGGGTACAGGGCGTGCCGTGAGCCTGCCTACGTGGCTGCTGCTGAGCTCCGGGCTCCTGGCCGTGGCGGTCGTGCTGGGCCTGCTCGCGGCGCGAGTCGGCCTCCAGCTCACCGTCGTCCTCGTCTTCGTCGGCTTCGCCGCTCGCTTCGCCGGCGACTCCTTCGGCCTCGAAAGCCCGCTGGAAGGAGACGGCTTCGAGGAGGTCGTCGTCTTCCTGTTTCTCCCCGTGCTCGTGTTCGAAGCGGCGCTCGGCCTGTCGGTCCGTGCGTTCTTTCGCAACCTCGGGCCGGTCCTCGTGCTGGCGATCGTCGCGCTGTTGGTCTCCGCCGCGCTCGTCGGCGCTGCGCTCGCGCTCGTGCTCGACATCCCGCTGGCGGCGGCGCTGCTCTTCGGGGCGTTGATCTCCGCGACGGATCCCGTCGCGGTCGTGGCGGTCTTTCGCCAGCTCGGCGTCCCCGAGCGGCTGCTCGTGCTCGTCGAGGGCGAGAGCATGCTCAACGACGGCGTCGCGATCGTCCTGTTCACGATCCTGCTCAGCGCGGCGCTGGGCGCCGACGTCAGCGTCGCCGGCGGGATCGTCGACTTCGTCGTCGTCTTCTTCGGCGGCGCGGCGATCGGGGCGCTGTTCGGCATCGGCGTCGCGGTCCTGCTGCCCTGGCTGGACCGCAACCTCACGGCGACGCTGACGGTCGCGGTCGCCTACGGCAGCTTCGTCCTCGCCGACCACATCCTCGGCTTCTCGGGCGTGATGGCGGGGGTCTCTGCGGGGATCGTCATCGCGGGGTTCGCGCCGAGCCGAGGCTCGGCAGACGCGCGCACGATGCTCGAGCAGGTATGGGAGGCGCTCGGATTCGTCGCGAACGCGCTGCTGTTCCTGCTGATCGGCCTTGCGATCGAGCCCGTGCTGATCCGCGATCACCTCGACGCGATCGCGCTCGCGATCGTCGTGGTGCTGGTGGCCCGGGCCGCCGCGATCGTGCCCGTCGTCTCGGCGCTCGAGCGCGTCGCGCACATCCCGCGCGTCGGGCGCCGCAACGAGGCGGTGCTCATCTGGGGCGGCCTGCGCGGTGGCGTGGCGCTCGCGCTCGCGCTCGCGCTGCCTACGTCGCTGCCGGAGCACGACATGTTCGTCGCCATGACCGGAGGCGTCGTGCTCGCGACGCTGCTGCTCAACGCGACGACGATCGGCTGGCTCATCCACCGGCTCGGGCTCGACGAGCCCAGCCGTGCGGATCGCTTCCTCGCGGCGGGCGCGCGGCTGGAGGCCGCGCGCGCGGCCTGCAGCCGGCTGGACGAGCTCGGCGTGCAGAACGAGGACGTCGTGGACCGTCTGGACGCGGTGCAACGGGCGGCGCGCGACGAGCTCGAGCGCATCGAGCTCAGCGCCGGCGAGGAGGTGGACGTCATCACGCGTCAGGGGCTGCTCGTAGAGCGCCAGGTCTACCAGCGCCTGAGCGACGCGGGCCTGCTGCAGCCCACGGCGGCGCGCACGCTGCTGCACGAGGTCGACGACCACATCGACGAGGTGGCGCTCGGGCGCGCCGAGCTCACGACCCTCGGCGAGACCCGCCCGCCGCGCGGCGAGGCGGTCGTACAGCACGTCGCCGCGCGGATTCCGCGGCCGGCGGGCGAGGATCCCAGCGAGATCGCCTACTCCGAGGCGATGGCGCGCCGCCTCGCCGCTCGCCGGACGCTCGAGGCGCTCGAGCTCTTCAAGGACCTCCCCAACGTGCACGAGGCGGCGGTGGAGGGGGCGCGGGAAGTGTTCTGCCGCCGTGAGGACGACGCCGAGCGTGCGCTCGTCCCGTTCGACGCCGATGGCGCGGCGCAGGCCGACGCGCTGCACCGCGGCATGGCCGACGCGCTCGCTCGCGTCGCGGCCGGGGAGGCGCTCGCCGAGCTCACAGAGGTCGGGCTGCTGCCCGAGGTGGTCGCCCGCGACGCCACGCGTGCACTCAGCGCCCCGGCAGCTGCGAGCTGAACCGCCGAGCGGTCCCGCGGCGCGCGAGCGTCACGCAGCACGCGCGCGCAGGCCGCGCATGGTGTGCGATCAAAAGGGAAGGCCGTTGAACGTGCCGGCAGAGCACAGTCGTTTCGACGCAACGCACCCCCCGCGCCTCGTCGGGCCGGCCGACGGCGAGCGGGTGGACCTCGGGACCCTCGGCGTGCGGTTCATGGTCTGGAGCGCCGAGTCGGGCGGAGGGTTCTCGCTCGTCGAGCACCCCATCCCGCCCCGCGGGCTGTGCGCCCCGCTGCACCGGCACACCCACGAGGACGAGTACAGCTACGTCGTGGAGGGACGGATGGGCGCGCAGCTCGGCGACGACGTCGTATACGCGGAGGTCGGCGACCTCGTCTTCAAGCCGCGCGGGCAGTGGCACACGTTCTGGAACGCCGGCGACGCCCCCTGCCGAATCCTGGAGATCATCTCCCCCGGCGGCTTCGAGCAGTTCTTCGCCGAGCTCGGCTCCGGCGCTGCGCCACCCGACGCGGGTGCGCGCTACGGGCTGGAGTTCGACTTCGCGAGCATCTCGCGCCTGTGCCAGGAGCACGGGCTGAGGTTCCCGATGCCGGGCCAGTGACTCACCGTCAGCTCAGCGGAACTGCGTGCGCTGGAACTGCAGGTTGTACTCGGCGTTGAGCCCGCCGCCGCTGTTGCCCAGGCCGATCCCGACGTAGTAGCGCCGTGCGTACCGGCTCGCGTTTCGGATCGTCACCGCGTCGATCTTCAGCGTTCCCTTGCGCGAGCGGGCGACGATGTGCCGGACGTCGTCGATCGACCGCGCGCTCGAGCCGAAGACATAGAGGTCGGGATTGCCGAACGCCGGCCGCAGGCGGATCCGCGCGCGCGAGCGCCGCGGCAGGCGGATGCGGTAGACGTCGTAGGGATCCTCGACCTTGTCGGCGCTGCCGCCGAGCGTCCGCCGGCCGCTGCCGCGCCAGACATACGGGTCGGGCTGCGAGAAGACCGAGCCGTCGACGAACGAGATGCCGTCGTTGGGCTCGAGCACGTCGCGCGCGGGCGCCGGCAGCGCGAGCGCGGCGGCCATGTTGACGAGGCCGAAGCCGGTGTTGGCGTCATAGCCGGCGGGCGCAACGTCGCGCGCCGAGCGCCGCAGCACGTCGGCGAGCTGACCGTTGGAGAGGCCGCGGCGCGCGGTCGCGAGCCAGCCGGCCGCGCCGGAGACGATGGGTGCCGCGAAGCTCGTCCCGCTGTCGGTCGTCACCCCGTCGACCACGCCGTCCTCGGTGTCGAACGCGAGGGGCGTCGCCAGCGGGATCGAGTCGCCGGGCGCCGCGACGTCGATCGCGGCGTTCGCGCTGCTGAACGCCGACGGCCGCAGCGACGAGTTCAGCGAGGCGACCGAGAGGACGTGCGGATAGGCGGCCGGGAAGACCACCGGGTTGCCCGCGCCGAACTCGTTGCCGGCGGCCGCCACGACGAGGCTGCCCCTGGCGAACGCGATCTGCACGGCGCCGAACATCGTGGCGCAGTCCGACGTCGATCCGAAGCTCAGGTTGATGACCTTCGCACCGCGATCCGCCGCGGCCAGGACGCCCTCCGCGGCGCTCGAGCACCTGATGTCCGGCGGCAGGCCGACCGACAGGATCGGCGCGCCGGGAAAGACGCCGACCACGCCGAAGCCGTTGAACGAAGCAGCCGCCGCCGAGGCGACCTGCGTGCCGTGCGCCCCCAGGACCGGCCCGGGGTTGAGCTGGCGCGTGTGGCCGGCGAGGTCGGGGTGCGAGATGTCGACGCGATCGTCGACGACGGCGATCGAAACGGTGCCGGGCGCAGGCGGCGAGAGCCCCGGCTCGACGACGAAGCCGCGTGCATAGCCGCTCGGCGCGCCGTCGAGCGCGCTCTGGCGCGTCAGCGGCGCGTCGGGCTCGGCGTAGCGCAGGATGCCCGCCTCGCGCAGCGCCGCTGCGAACGCCCGCGCCCGCTTCGTGGGGACGCGGTAGATCGCGCCGCTGCGCAGCTCTTGCG
>DASYVZ010000417.1:0-4192 GCA_035936515.1 Solirubrobacteraceae bacterium
CGGGCCCGTCGAGCCGCTGACGCTGCGCGAGCGCGAGGTGCTCAAGCTCATCGCCGAGGCGCACACGAACAAGCAGATCGGCGCGACGCTGCACCTCTCCGAGAAGACGGTCGAGTCACATCGCGCGAACCTCATGCGCAAGCTCGAGATGCGCGATCGGGTCGAGCTCGTGCGCTACGCGATCCGGCGCGGGCTGATCGAGGCCTGAGCCGCCGGTCCGGACCGACCATCTACTCTCGGCGGGATGCCCGCCCGCCTGCGCCTCGCGCTGTTCGTCACCGGCCTGATCGCGATCGCCGCGATCGTCGGCGTGCTGCTGTTCGCCGTCGGCGAGCGGACGGTGCCGAACACGGGCTTCGCTGGCGCGTCGCGTCCGCCCGACATGCCGCGCACCGACTTCGCCGTACGCGACGAGCGCGGCGACGTGCTGCACCTGTCGGATATGCGCGGCAAGCCCGTCGTCGTGACGTTCCTCTACACGACGTGCCGGGACACCTGCCCGCTGACCGCGCAGCAGATCCGCATCGCGCTGGACGACCTCGGCCACGACGTGCCGGTCGTCGCCGTCAGCGTCGATCCCGCCAACGACACGGCCCGCCGCGCGCGCGCGTTCCTGCTCAAGCAGGGGCTGGAGGGGCGCATGCGCTGGGCGCTCGGGAGCGCCGAGGAGCTGCAGCGGCTGTGGAAGGCGTACGGGATCCAGCCTCAGAGCGACGACGCCGAGCACACGGCCTCGACCGTCCTGCTCGACAAGCGCGGCGTGCAGCGCGTCGGCTTCGCGGCGAGCGTCCTGACGCCCGCCGCCTTGGCGCACGACATCGCCAAGCTCGAGCGCGAGGGGTCCGGCGCCGCGACACCATAATCTGCCTGCGTCGGCAGCGCCCGACGTTCAGGCGGGTGGCGGCTCGGTGGGCGGGCGACGGGCGATCGGCTCGCCCGACTGCTTGACGCGGCGGCGGTCCTTCATCGACTGCCACGCGAGCACGCCGACCACGACCAGCAGCGGCGCGACGTACAGCACGTTGACCAGCCAGTGGCCGGCGTGCGCGATCGGCACTGTCACGAGTTCGCGGCTGACAGCAGCCACAGGCCGAGGGATGTGAAGGCGATCATCACGATGAGCATCCAGTATTGCGAGCGCGTCGCGACCTGGCTGTCGCCGTCGAAGCAGACGAGCGCGCGCTCATGGGCAAGTACGAGCCCGGCGACGTGGCCGATCACCAGCGCGGCGACCTGCACGTACCAGATCGCCGTCGCCGAGATCCACGTGTAGTCGACGGTCGCGCTGCTCGTGCCGAAGATGTTCGATCCGTCGCCGAGCGGGTCGGAGATGAGGTAGGCCATCCGCTGCCCCTCGTAGGCCAGCAGCGAGAAGTAGTGCGCCACGACGTAGGCGAGCCCGATTGGCACGAGCGAGTGCGCGAATCGCGCGGCGAGCTCCGGCGCCGCCGGGCCCTGCGGGCTGATCGTCTGCATCCCCATCACGCCCAGCCGGTACAGGGCGGCCACGATCAGCGTCACCGCGACGAGGCCGAGCGTGAACACAAGCTCGAGCGCGGTCGCCTGACCGAAGCCGATCACGCGAAACACGTTCGTCAGCTCCGGGGCGATGTTGCCCCACGTGGGTCCCCCGGAGAAGCCGTCGAAGGACGTCGTGCCGATGATCAGCAGGATCAGCGCGACGGTGCCGGGCACCACGTCGAGGTTCGTCAGTCCGCTGAGCGGCTTGCGCGCGAACAACGCCGGACGTGACCAGCGCAGCGGCGCCATTCGCGCGATGAGGCCGAAGTACACGCCGAACCCGTCGCCGTAGCGGTTCCAGGCCCCGATGCCGTAGAGGCTCATGCCGACGAACTGGACGGCGACGTAGACGAGCGCGAGCACCGCGAGGTTGCTCGGGTCGCCGCGGCCGGAGTAGACGAGCTCAACCCAGGCGAAGGCGAGGATCGCAATCGCCGCAGGCCAGCGGCCGACCTTCGCCGGATAGGCCATCGGCGCGGGTAGCCCGCCGCGGCCGGCCTTCGTGACCAGCCACGCGACCGCGCGCGCCACCGCCCGCCACGGGTTCAGCGCCTTGAAGACATCGCCGAAGAACAGGCTCGCGATCGGAATGCCGACCCAGAAGAGCACGAAGATGACCGTCGGCGCGAGGTTGTTCGTCGTCGTCTGCGAGCCCGCGAAGCCCGCGTAGATGACGAGCACGAAGATCACGACGCCGAGCGCGCCGGCGAGCGGGTCGAGAAACCGCGGCACCCCTGCGAGGCGGCGCTCGGACGTGCCTTCCAGCCGCGGCCTGGGCCACAGGACGGCAAGGCCGGCGAACGACGCGACGAGCACCGCCGCCGCCCCCCACGCGAACAGCCACTTCGGAATCGGCAGATCCTGGCGCCCCACGAGCCCGTGCGCGAGCGCCGAATCGGGCGCGGCCAGCAGCATGGCGCCGCCCGCGAACACGAGAAGCGCGAGCAGGCGGCGCCGGTGCATCCCGGGCAGTCTAGGAACCGCCCGGCCGCACGGGCGCCGGCAGGTCCGTTGCTAGCTTGCCTGGCCGTGCGAGCACCCCGCGACAAGATCAGCGCGCCGTTCTTTCCGGCCGGCGCAACGTGGATCAACGTCGCGACCCTGCGCCTCGACCAGCAGGTCGGGCGCCCCGTGCTCGTCGAGTTCTGGGACTTCTGCCGCGCCAACTCGCTGCGCACGCTGGGCTACATGCAGGCCTGGCACGCGCGCTTCGGCACCGCCGGGCTGCGCGTGATCTCCGTCCACGCGGGCGGCTACCCGCCGTCGCAGGACCCGGAGCAGGTCCGCGCCGCGGTCGCCCGCCTGGGCATCGAGCACCCGGTCCTGCTGGATTCCGACTTCGCACTGTGGCGGGAGTACGGCAACGCGGCGTGGCCCGCGCGCTACCTCTTCGACCAGCGCCTGCGGCTGTTCTCCATGCACTACGGCGAGGGCGCCTACGACGAGACCCAGGACGAGATCTGCGAACTGCTGGGCATCGGCCCGCAGCCGCTCGTCGCGCTGCGTCCCGAGGACGCACCGGACGCGCTCGTCGGGCAGCCGAGTCCGGAGCATCCGGGGGTGTGGTCAGGCTCGTACGAGGCGGGCGCGGTGTGGGCGGTGCTCGAGCCGGTGCGGTCGAAGGAAAGCGCCGAGGGCGCCGAGGCGAGCGTCCGCGTCAACGGCCGGCCGATGCCCGTCCCCTACGCCGGCTGCCACCTGCTCGTCGAGCACGAGCGCCACACGACCGGTGTGCTCGAACTCGAGGTCAACGACGGCGTGCGCTGCCATGCGGTGCAGTTCACCGCGGGGCTAATCGGCTGAGCTCGGGCGCGAACGCGGCGGCGATACGTCCTGCGTGCCGGCGATCAGGATCGCCGGGTGGCGCCCCGCGACGAGCCACTCGGCGAGCGAGGAGGCCGTGCCGTGCGCGATCTCCACATGGCCCAGTCGCGCACGCCCGCGCACCCGCACCGAGAACTCGCGTGGGCGCCCGTCGGGCCACACCTGCACGCAGCGCACCACCCCGCCGAACGGCAGCCGTCGCGCGCGGGCGGTGGCGGACACCGACAGTGCCCAGCCGTCGCCGGCTGCCACCGACCGCCCTGGTCGCCCCACCTCGCCGTCGAAGCTCGCAAGGACCTTCGACAGCGCCCAGTTGCCACGCCCGCCGGCGATGCTGCGCTCGGAATCGACGGCGATGAACGGCACGTGGGCGAGCAGCGGGCGCAGGAGCAACGGCGCTGCGACGATGTCGTCGTAGCCATCGGAGCAGTCTACGAGCGCGGGTCGGCTCGCAACGCCGACACCGGCACGTCGTCGAGCAGGCGCTCCAGGTGCGGCGGGCCGTCCTCGTCGAGCGCGATCGCGCCGCCCGGCCAGTACGGGCTCGTGCCGCTCGGGCCGCGGCCCATGAAGACGGTCTCGAAGATCCAGTTGCCCGCGTTGTGCAGCTCGATCCCGCTCGGCGTGCGCCACTCCGCCCGCGAGTCGCGCGCGAGCCGCCCCGTGCGGTGGGTGTGGCCGAAGATCAGGTGCGCCGGCGCGATCCGCAGCCGCCGCGCCGTCTCGCCGATCGCCGCCAGCCCGGCGACGCGCAGGTCGTTCAACCCGACGCGCGCCTGGACCGGGCCGAGCCCTGCGCGGTTGGCGGCGAGCACTCCGAGCCTGAACGGCACGGCGAGGGCATAGG
>DASYVZ010000418.1:0-1704 GCA_035936515.1 Solirubrobacteraceae bacterium
CGAACGCGAGGCCCGCGCCGCCTCCGCTGGCGCCCGCTGAGGCGCTGCAGCGCGAGGTCGGGCCGCTGCCCGACGCCGCCGGCGCGTCGAGCGTCGATCTCACGCAGCCGTCGCTCATGCCCTACCTGCGCCTCAAGCGGGGCCCGAAGGCGGGTCTCGCGTTCGACCTGGCCGATGGCAGCGTCCTGTGGCGCCACCGCGCGACCGTCGTGCGGCCGATCGCGAGCCTCACGAAGATCATGACGGCGCTGCTTGCCGTCGAGCGCTTCGCTCCCGGCGACAGCGTGCGCCTGACGCAGGCCTCCGACGAGGTCGGCGGCTCGCGGATGAGCGGGCTCAAGGCCGGCCGCCGGGTGCGCGCCGACGTGCTGCTCAAGGGCTTGCTGATCTCGTCCTCCAACAACGCCGCCGTGGCGCTCGCGGTGGCCGGCGCGGGCTCCGAGCGCGCGTGGGTGGCGCTCATGAACCGGCGCGCGCAGCTGCTGGGGCTGACCTGCACGCACTTCGCCGACTCCCACGGGCTGGACCGCCGCAACCGTTCCTGCGCCGCGGACGTCGCGGCGCTCGCGATGCGGGCGATGAACGAGCCGCGGATCACGACCATCGCGCGCAAGAGCTACGCGCGCGTGTGGCCCGGATCGGGGCAGAAGCTCACCCTGTACACGACCAACCACCTGCTGCGCGACCACTACCCGGGAGCGATCGGCCTGAAGACGGGTTACACGAGGCCCGCGGGGTTCTGCCTCGTGGCGATCGTCGAGCGCGGGGCCCGGCGGATCGGGATCGTCCTGCTCGGCTCCAGGAACGCCTTCTTCGACGCCCGCCGCGTGGCGCGCGAGGCGGCGCGGGTCGGCGCTCTGCCGGCGGCGACCTGACGCGACGCCGGGTTTGACGGCCGGGAGGGGATGGGATGACAGACGGATGAGCAGCCAGCGCGAGCCGGACGATCTGACGGTCCTGAGGGAGGCCGCCGGCGCCGCCGAGTTCGACCTGACACTCGCCTTCGAGCAGCTCGCGCAGAAGGTCGCCGCGGGCGACAGCTTCACGACGGCACAGCAGAACGCCGCTGCGCAGCTGCTGGAGATCTCGGCGGCGGTGCGCGAGCTTGCCGCCGACAGCCGCGCCGCGCACGACGGCGCCGGTGGCCGGGCGACGCTGGTGGCGCGCGCGCAGCAGCTTGTCGCGCGAACGGCCGAGCTGCGCGATGCCTTCGGCCAGCAGGCGGTCAGCCAGGCCGACCTGGCTGACCGGCCGGGGCGTCCTCCCGACGCTTAGCCAGGCTCGCTGCGCGACCGAGCGGGCTTGCCCAAAGGAGGTCCGCCGTTTCGTTGTCGTCGCCGCGAGACGTTGCCAGAGCGGCCGCACGGGTAGGCTGCGCGCGGCGACCAAGAGGTGAGGATGCATTTCGGGGCGAGGGATCCGGACGTTGTCGCGACGGGCAACGGCGCAAGCCGGCGGGCGCCGCGCGCGGTCGCGCGGATGCGCAGCCGCACGTCGACCAGCGACTGCGCCGTCTGCCGCGGGCCGCTGTTCCTGCGCTACCGCGGAAGCGCCGCGCCGCCGAGCGTCGCGACCTTCGCCCCGAGCCGCCATCGGCCCGGGGAGCACGGCGACCTCTATGAATGCCGGCGCTGCGGCACGGTCCAGCAGCCCTCGCTGCCGAGCGGAAGCGCGCTGCACTCGCTGTACCGGGCGATGGACGAC
>DASYVZ010000419.1:0-5559 GCA_035936515.1 Solirubrobacteraceae bacterium
GCAGCGCAGAAAGCTCGGCCTCGCGTTCGAGCAGGGGTTCTTCGGCAGTAAGGGTCATTTGCCTGAGCGCGTACGCCGCGGCCGTCAGCTGCGTTTGTCGCCAAAACTATACGGGCGCGTCTGCGGTCACACCCCGTAGCCACACCGCACAGCCCGCGGCACGATCGCGTCATGACTGTGAGCGCCTTGTCGGAGCTTGAAGGGCTGGCGTGCAGACCGACCGCACGGCTGATCAGCCCGCAGAGGCACGTACCCCGCAAGCGGCTTGACCGCCCTACGCCCGGGCTCACAGCGATGGCTACCCAACCGGGGATGGCACGATGAAACGTACGCCCGCACCGCTACGCCCGACCACGACGCCCGGGGCCGCACCCAAACGCGGCGTCGCGCAAACCAGTGAGCAGCCAGGAGAGCGCCTCGGCATGGGCCGCGTTCTTCTGCTGGTCAGTGCCGTTGCCGCGCTCATGGGAATGCCGGCGTCAGATGCGGCAGCGCACAGCGTTGACCGGGACTGCTCGGAATTCGGGTCGCAGGCGGTGGCTCAGGAACATTTCGATCGTCATGCCGGAGATCCTGATCGCCTCGACGACGATGAGGACGGCACCGCTTGCGAAGAATTGCCGTGCCCGTGCGGCTTCGTTGTGGTGCCGCCGCCGCCCGAACCGGCCCGCCCGGCACGTGGGCCGCTGCCTTGGCCGTTGACGACGAAGGCTCGGGTCGCGGGCGTCATCGACGCCAACACGCTCAAGGTCCGGCTCTCCGCGGGCGAGATGATCAACGTCCGGCTCATCGGGGTCGACAGTCCCACGAGGCGCGGCGCCGGTTCCCGAGGCGAATGTGGGGCGCAGGATGCGACCGCTCGGATGAAGCGGCTTGCCTTCCGCGACGGCGTGGGCCGGATCGTCGAGCTGAGGACTGACCCGATGTGGGAGCGCAAAGGTGAATCCGATCGGCTGCGGGCCTACGTCGGCGTTGCCGGTGTCGACTTCGGGCGCGCGATGATCACCTCCGGCTGGGCGAAGGTCCACCCGCCCAACGCGAACTTCCTGCGCGCCAGCACGTACCGCAAGGCTGAGGCGTCAGCCAAAGCAGCCAAGCGCGGGCTATGGCGCAGGTGTGGCGACTCCACACGCGTGCGGTAGCTGCGGACAACGAGTCCTCACCGCCGCGAGCGAGCACGACCATGCATCACGCGTTTCATCTCGCACTGGCACAGGCGCGTGCCGCCTACCTGCAACGGAGCAGTGGTCGTAGCACTCTCTCAGCGCGGTGTCGGCGTGTGACCTCTCTTACAGAACACGAGGATGGTCCGCTAATTCAGGGGCTGCTCAGAGCCTGTCGGGCGTTGCCACGGGCAGAACATCCGAGCCGAGGTGGAGGTAGCCATGTTCAAGAACATCCGCGCGGGCGGAGATGACCTGGTGTCTGTCGTGTGGTCGGCTTTCTGCACCCACGCACGGCCGGCCGGGCCTGCGCTCTCTGTGAGGAGCACCATGCTTACGCGAGTTTCAGCCGCTAAGGCGGCCCCACCGACTGACGCTTTCCATCGAGGCAAGTGGGAGCCATCTGCACACGACGGCTCCCCGCTCCCTCGCCGTGGCACTGATGCGGGAGCCTGGGGTGTCGAGCAGCCCTCGGACGGAGCAGCCCCAGGCTCCCACATGAGTACCAACCAACCGAATCAAAGGAGCAGCATGATGGGAGTCTCAAGACGCTCGGTCCGACGCTCGCTCCAGGTCAAGAACCTGGACCCCGAGTCGTCAATGGCGTGATGCCGGAACCCGGCGCGATGTATCGCGCATTGCGCAAGCTCGAAAGCGCGGGGTAGGCGACGACAAGTTGGGCGAAGTCTCAGCGGCCCCCGGCGCCGGAATGCCCAACGCCGCGCGCAACGTGTGGATCGCGAGACGGCGCTGTCGACCGCGCTGAACACGAGCTACATGGCCGAGCAGATCAGCCTGTTCGGGAGCGCGGGGGCGCGGATCCCGAGCCTGGCGTCCGCCCGTCGGCGGAGCGTTCCTGCTCGTCGGCGCGCCGGGCGACGATGTTCAGCCGCACGTAGTCGAGCACGGGGCGCTCTCCAAGACGTCTCATCACGGCGTCGAGGAAGCGCTCCCGCTCGTCTGCGGCGAGGCGCTCGAGGTGCGGCCCGAGGCAGACGGTCTCGAGGTACGTACGCGGATCGTCCGGCGCGACGGGCCAGGTCTGTAGCCAGCACTCGATCTCGTCGAAGCCGGCGCGCCTCAGGCGCACTGCGGTCTCATCGGCCCCCGCGAAGTTCCACGGGCGCGGCCACCCGTCGAAGCGGGCGGCGAGGCCCGCGTCGGCCGCCGCTCCGAGAGCCGTCGCGTGGACGGCGGCGACGTTGCCCTTTCCCCCGCACTGCGCGCTCAGCCGGCCGCCCGGCCGCAGCGCGGCGTGCAGCCGCGCGAACAGCGCGTCGTGGTCGGACACCCAGTGAAAGGTCGCGTTGGAGAAGGCCGCGTCGACCTGCTCCTCGGGCTCCAGGCGCAGCGCCACGAGGTCGGCGAGGCGCACGTCGACGCGGGGATCGTCCACCAGCTCCTCGCGCGCGCGGGCGAGCATCTCGGGCGAGGCGTCGACGGCGATGACGCGGCCGCGCGGCAGGCGCTCGAGCAGCAGCCGGGTGACGCGCCCCGAGCCGCAGCCCGCGTCGAGCACCGTCTCGTCACCGCGCAGCTCGAGGCGATCGAGTACGGCGGCCGCCATCGCGACCTGCGGACCGGACACCCGGTGGTAGGCGTCCGCGTTCCAGTCGCGGACGGGCGGGCTCATCGCAGCGCCGTGGTGTCCGGCCCGGCCACCCAGCCGCCGCGCTCGCGCTCGGCCTCGTAGGCGGCGATCGCATCCTCCTGCGCGAGCGTCAGCGCGATGTCGTCGAGGCCGTTGAACAGCCGGTGCTTGGTCTCGGGGTCGATCTCGAAGCGGGCGACGGTGTCGCCGAAGCGGACCTCCTGCGCCTCGAGATCGATTTCGGCCTCATCGGCTTGCATGAGCGCCTTGACCTCGTTCTCCGACAGCGTCACCGGCAGCAGCCCGATCTTCGTGCAGTTCGAGGCGAAGATGTCGGCGAAGGACGGCGCGACGACGGCCTTGAAGCCGTAGTCCTGCAGACCCCACGGCGCGTGCTCGCGGCTGGAGCCGCAGCCGAAGTTGCGTCCGGCGACCAGGATCGGGTTGCGCGGCAGGTCCCAGCCCGGCTGCTTGGCCCAATCGTAGAACAGAAACTCGCCGAAGCCCGTGCGCTCGACGCGCTTGAGAAACTGCTTGGGCATGATCTGGTCGGTGTCGACGTCGGTCCGGTCGAGCACGCTGATCGGGCCGGTGATGGTCTTGATCGCTTCCATCAGCTCCACTCCCTGATGTCGACGAAGCGGCCCTCGATCGCGGCGGCGGCGGCCATCTGCGGCGAGACGAGGTGGGTGCGCCCGCCGCGGCCCTGACGGCCCTCGAAATTGCGGTTGGAGGTCGAGGCGCAGCGCTCGCCCGGCTCCAGCGTGTCGGGGTTCATGCCCAGGCACATCGAGCAGCCCGCCCCACGCCAGTCGAAGCCCGCCGCGCGGAAGATCTCGTCGAGGCCTTCGCGCTCGGCCTGCGCCTTGACCTGCGCGGAGCCCGGGACGACCATCGCGCTCACGCTCGGCGCGACCGAGCGCCCCTTGACCACGTCGGCTGCGACGCGCAGGTCGCCGATGCGGCTGTTCGTGCACGAGCCGATGAACACGCGATCGAGCGCGATCTCGCGGATCGGGGTGCCCGCCTCGAGGCCCATGTACGCCAGCGCGCGCTCGTGGCCCTCGGTCGCGGGCTGTGGAACCGCCTCGGCGACGCCCGCGACCATGTCCGGCGCCGTTCCCCACGTCACCTGCGGACTGATCTGGCTCGCGTCGACGGTGATCTCGCGGTCGAAGGTCGTCCCCTCGTCGGTCTTGAGCGCGTGCCACTCCTCGGGGATCTCGATGCCGGCGTGGTCGGCGACCCAGGCGAACGTCGTCTCGTCGGGCGCGATCATCCCGGCGCGGCCACCGCCCTCGATCGTCATGTTGCAGACGGTCATGCGGCCCTCCATCGAGAGGGCCTCGATCGCCGCCCCGGCGAACTCGACGACGTGGCCGGCCGCGCCGTCGGTGCCCATCTGGCCGATCGTCGCGAGGATGAGGTCCTTCGCCGTCACGCCGAAGCCCAGCTCGCCGGTGTAGTTGATCCGCATCGAGCGCGGCTTGGGCGCGACGAGACACTGCGTGGCCAGCACGTGCTCGACCTCGCTCGTGCCGATCCCGAAGGCCAGCGCACCGAAGGCGCCATGCGTGGCCGTGTGGCTGTCGCCGCAGACGATCGTCATGCCGGGCCGCGTCACGCCGAGCTCGGGGCCGATGACGTGGACGATGCCCTGGCGCGCAGAGCCCAGCGAATACACCGGGATGCCGAACTCCTCGCAGTTGCGCTCGAGCGTCTGGACCTGCACGCGGCTGAGCTGGTCCTTGATGAGCGCGACGGTCGGCGTGCCATCCGTCGGCACGTTGTGGTCGGCGGTCGCGAGGGTGCGGTCGGGCCGGCGCACGGTGCGGCCCGCGAGCCGCAGACCGTCGAAGGCCTGCGGACTGGTGACCTCGTGGACGAGGTGCAGGTCGATCCACAGCAGCCCTGGCGCGACCTCGTGGGCGGCCCAGATCTTGTCAAACAGCGTCGTGGGTGCGGGTGTCTGCATGCGTGTCAGCTCCTGCGTAGGCCGGCGGAGACGACCGCGAGCAGGATCGCCTCGTCGTCGCCGGGGTTCTCGAAGTGGTGGGGCAGGTCGGCGTCGAAGGTGACGCAGTCGCCTTCGGCGAGCTCGTGGCGCTCGCCGTCGATGCGCAGCACGACGCGGCCGTACTGCACGAGCGCCGTCTCGCGGCTGCCCGGCTCGTGCATCGGCGGGTCGCCCGGGCCGCCCGTGCTTGCGCGCGCGGCGAGCACGTGGCGTGAGAGCTCGGCGCGCTGGCCGGGCAGCGGGGGCGTGAGGATCTCGGCGCTGTGGCCGGAGGCGGAGTCGCTGTTGCCGGGACGCCGCTCGCCGGCGCGCACGATTGCGACCTGGCCGGCCTCGTCGAGGCGCAGCAGCTGCGACAGGCGCAGGTCCAGCCCGTTGGCGATGCGATCGGCGACGGCGAGCGTCGGGCTCGTCTCGCCGCGCTCGACCTGACTGAGCATCGGGGCGCTCACGCCGCTGCGCTGGGCGAGGTCGCGCAGGCTGAGCTCCATGGCGTCACGCAGCGCGCGGATGCGCTGGCCGATGTGGTGCTCCAGCGCCGTGGCCATACGCTTGTACGCTATCACGTACAAGGGCCGTTGCTGGGCTGCCCCACGTCCCGCCGCGGGTACGCTGAACGTTCGTGGCCGACGCTCCCTTCCTACGCCCTGACGTGCTCGTGCTTGCCAGCGGCGGCACGCTCGGGGAGGCGTGGATGAGCGGCATCCTCGCAGGCATCGAGGACGCCACGGGCCACGACTTCCGCACCACCGAAGCGGTCGTCGGGACGTCGGCGGGCGCGCTCATCG
>DASYVZ010000420.1:0-4094 GCA_035936515.1 Solirubrobacteraceae bacterium
GGGTAGATGAGCCCGCGGACCAGGGTGCGGCGCGGCGGGCGCAGCTGCAGGTAGGCGCCGCGAAAGGGCACGATCCGCGGGTCGGGATCGGCGCCCGCCAGCACGGCGAGCCGATCGGACCACAGCCCGGCGCAGAAGACGGCGCGCGCGGCGCCGACGGCGTCGCCGCACGCGCTGCGCAGGGCGATCGACCCGGCGCTCGCCGTTAGATCGCTGACGTGCCAGCCATAGCGCAGAGCGCCGCCGGCGGCGGAAACGTCCGCCGCGAGCCGACGGCAGACGGCGCCGAAGTCGACGATCCCGGTGCCCGGCGCATGCAGCGCCGCGATCCCCGTCGCGTGCGGCTCGACGGCGCGCAGCCCCTCGGCGTCGAGGCGCCGGACGCCAGGCACGCCGTTGGTGTGCGCCCGCCGCTCGAGCTCGTCGAGCGCGGGCAGCTCGTCGGGCCGCAGCGCGACGATCAGCTTGCCGATGCGCCGCGCGTCGAGCGCGTTCGCCTCGCAGTAGGCGTACATGCGTGCCGCGCCCTCGACGCACAGCCGCGCCTTCAGGGAGCCCGGCGGGTAGTAGATCCCGCCGTGGATGACGCCGGAGTTGTGCGCGCTCTGGTGCGCCGCCGGCCCCGCCTCGCGCTCGACGACGAGCACGCGCTCGGCCGGGCGCCGGGTGAGGATCTCGCGCGCGACCGCGAGCCCGAGGATGCCCGCGCCGACGACGATCGTGTCGTGGCGTTCGGCGGCCATGCCGACGAAAGTCTCCCAAAGAGCGCGATGAGCAACTGTGCGCAGGGGCGAGATGTGCTTCTTCGCGGCCTCATTAGGGGAGGAGATGGATTCGTCCGGCATTTGCGGACTGGCCCGATCCGAAAACCCCATACGTGCGGGAACCGTCGTCCGAGGCCCCTTGAGCGTGCCCGCGGCGCGTGCTGTGATGGCCCCGAGTTTCGGTGGCGAGCGAGGGGTGCTGGACGCAAATGGCCAAGATGCGCACGACGACGAAGAAGCCCGCATGCGAGGACTGCTTCTTCGCACGCAACCTGCTCTGCGCGCTGTCGGTCGACGAGCCGTGCCCGACGTTCCGCCCCGACAGCCCGGACGGGCTGCGACCGCCCCAGCAGCTGCGGTTCGCCTTTCGCCAGGAGCGCCGCACGCAGGCCGCCTGGGCGTTTCCCAGCGCGCACGAGCAGGCCGTGCTGCACGCCCGCTGAGCCGCGCCCGCAGCCTCACGCCTAAAGTCCCCGCCGTGAAGGTCACGGTGCTGGGAAAGTCACCCAGCTGGCAGGACGCCGGCGGCGCATGCAGTGGCTATCTCGTCGAGGACGGCGCGACGTCGCTGCTCGTCGACTGCGGCAGCGGCGTGTTCGCCAAGCTGCGCGCGGTGCGCGACTACGTCGACCTCGACGCGATCGTGGTCTCGCACATGCACCCCGATCACTACTTCGACCTCGTCCCGTATGCGTGCGCGCTGACCTACGGACCGCGCGGAGACGACGGTCGTTCGGCGCAGGAGCGTCGGCCGCGCGGGCCGCGGCTGCTCGTTCCGACCGGCGCCGCCGAGCTGCTGCGCACGCTGACCACCGCCGGCGCCCAGCCGCACCTGCTCGACCGCGCGTTCGAGGTTGCCGAGTACGACGCGGCGCAACGCGTGCAGATCGGCGCGCTCGACCTGCGCTTCCAGCCGGTTCCGCACTTTGTGCCGACCAACGCCGTCGAGGTGCGCGGCACGAGCGGCGGGCGGTTCACCTTCGGTGCCGACCACGGCCCCACGGATGCGCTCGAGGTCTTCGCCGCAGACACGAACCTGCTGCTTCTCGAGGCGACGCTGGCAAGCGCCGATCCCCACCTCCCGCGCGGGCACCTGACGGCCGCCGAGGCGGGCGAGCACGCCGCCGGCTGTCGCGCGCAGCGGCTCGTGCTGACGCACATGTCCGACGAGCTGGACGGCGCGCGGGCGGTCGTCGACGCACGGCGCTCCTTCGGCGGACCGGTCGAGCTCGCGCGGGAGGGAGCCGTCTACGAGGTCTGATCGCCGCGAGGCGCCGCCGTGCAGTGGGTACGCTGCGCGGTCATGGCCCGCGAGCGCGATCTCTTCGCGAACTTCGAACGGATGCGCCGCGAGATGGACGAGCTGTTCGGCGACGTCTTCGGCAACGTCGGGCTCACGTCGCGGCGTACCGGCTTCAGCCCTGCCGTCGACGTCTTCTACGCCGACGATCCGCCGCGGGCCGTCGTCCACGCCGAGCTGGCTGGAATCGACGCCGGCGACCTCGGGCTCGAGATCCAAGGCCGCTCGCTGACGCTCACCGGCCATCGCCGCGAAGCCGACACGGAGGCGCGCGTCTACCAGCAGCTCGAGATCGAGCACGGACCGTTCCGGCGCACGATCGAGCTGGGGGCGGAGGTCGTCGCCGAGCAGGCGCGGGCGACCTACCAGGACGGCATCCTGCGCGTCGAGCTGCCGCTCGCCGACCCGCAGTCGCACATTCGCAGCGTGCCGATCGAGCGCGGCGGCACGATGACCTCAGAGGGCGAGGAGCCATGATCGACGTCGTCGCCGACGGCAACGCGGCGCGCGAGATCGAGGTCGGGGTGGGGCAGCCCGTCCCGCAGACGCTGCCGGTGCTGCCGCTGCGCGAGACCGTCCCGTTCCCCGAGACGCTGACGCCGCTGGCGATCGGGCAGGCGCGCTCGATCCAGCTCGTCAACGACGTGCTCGCCGGCAACCGCATGCTCGTCATGGTCGCCAGCCGCCAGCCAGAGCTCGAGGAGCCGGGACCGGAGGAGCTCTACGACGTCGGGGTCGTCGGCGTCATCGCCCGGATGCTCAAGGTGCCCGACGGCACCCTGCGCGTGCTCGTCCAGGGGGCGCAGCGCGTGAAGATCGAGCGCTGGCGCCACGAGCAGGCCTACCTCGTAGCCGAGATCTCCGAGCGGCCCGACATCGTGGAGGAGTCGCCGGAGCTGACGGCGCTCATGCGCAACGTCCAGCAGACGTTCTCGCAGATCGTCGAGGCCGTCCCGTACCTGCCCGAGGAGCTGCAGATCGCGGTCGCCAACGTCGAGGAGCCCAGCGCGCTGAGCCACATCATCTCCGGCTCGCTGCGCCTGCCGACGGACGACAAGCAGGCGCTGCTCGAGGAGCAGAACGTCGCCAAGCGGCTGCGGCGCCTGACGGAGGCGCTCGCCCGCGAGCTCGAGGTCATCTCGATCGGGTCCGAGATCCAAAGCCAGGTGCAGTCCGACATGGACCGCACGCAGCGCGAGTTCATCCTGCGCCAGCAGCTCAAGGCGATTCAGGAGGAGCTCGGGGAGTTCGACGAGTCCGCCGCCGAGGCCAACGAGCTGCGCGAGCAGCTCGCCGCGATCGACCTGCCCGAGGACGTGCGCAAGCAGGCCGACCGCGAGCTCGGCCGCCTCGAGAACCTGCCGCCGGCCGCCGCCGAGCACGGCGTCATCCGCACGTACCTGGAGTGGATCGCCTCGCTGCCGTGGAACACGTCGACCGAGGACAACCTCGACCTCGCGCACGCCCGCCAGATCCTCGACGAGGATCACTACGGCCTCGAGCAGGTCAAGGACCGCATCCTCGAGTTCCTCGCCGTGCGCAAGCTCGTCGGCGGCCAGCCCGTGTCGCGCGGCACGATCCTCAGCTTCGTCGGGCCGCCCGGCGTCGGCAAGACGTCGCTGGGCAAGTCGATCGCCCGCGCGCTCGGCCGCGAGTTCGAGCGCATCAGCGCCGGCGGTGTCCGCGACGAGGCCGAGATCCGCGGCCACCGGCGCACGTACATCGGCGCGATGCCCGGCACGATCATCCGCGCACTGCGCGACGCCGGCTCGAACAACCCGCTGTTCATGATCGACGAGATCGACAAGATGGGCTCGGACTTCCGCGGCGATCCGGCCAGCGCGATGCTCGAGGTGCTCGATCCCGAGCAGAACGAGAACTTCCGCGACCACTACCTCGACCTGCCGTTCGACCTCTCGCGCGTGATGTTCATCACGACGGCGAACACGCTGGACACGATCCCCGGGCCGCTGCGCGACCGCATGGAGATGATCGAGATCGCCGGCTACACCGCCGACGAGAAGCTGCAG
>DASYVZ010000421.1:0-1589 GCA_035936515.1 Solirubrobacteraceae bacterium
CGAGCGGCGAGTTCCACGTGCGCCTGGTCCTCTCCGACCCGGAGGCCTACGACCGCTTCTACAACGTCGTCGCCAACCCGATGCTGTGGTTCATCCAGCACTACCTGTGGGACCTGTCCAACGCGCCGGACATCCGCGAGAACGAGGTGCGCGCCTTCGACGAGGGTTACAAGGCCGTCAACGACGACCTGGCGCGGGCGGTCATCGAGCAGATCGAGGGCGAGGAGAACCCGGTCGTGATGGTCCACGACTACCACCTCTACACGCTGCCGACGATCGTCCGCGAGGCGCGCCCGGACGTCTTCCTGCACCACTTCATCCACATCCCGTGGACGCAGCCCGATGCGTGGCGCGTGCTGCCCAAGCGCATGCGCAACGAGATCTACGACGGCGTGCTCTCCAACGACATCGTCGGCTTCCACACGCGCACCTACCGCTGGAACTTCCTGCAGTGCTGCCGCGATCTCATGGACTACGACGTCGACTTCGACCGCGGCGTCGTACGCGTCGGCGACCGCGAGGTGTGGGTGCGCCACTACCCGCTGCCGATCGACTACAAGGCCACGCGCAAGGTCGCCGCGAGCGAGCGCGCGCAGGAGTTCGAGCGCGAGATCGAACGCCGCCGGCGCGATCACATCATCCTGCGCGTCGACCGGTCGGACCTCTCCAAGAACGTGTTGCGCGGCTTCAGCGCGTTCGACCAGTTCCTCGACGAGCATCCGGAGTTCATCGAGAACGTGACGTTCATCGCTCAGCTCATGCCGTCGCGGATGGACGTGCCCGAATACCAGGAGTACCTCGAGCGCATCGAGGCGCTCGTGGCGATCGTCAACCACCGCCACGGCACGCCGGACTGGATGCCGATCCAGCTCAAGCTGCGCGACGACCTCGAGGAGGCGGTGGCGGCGTACAAGCAATACGACGTGATGATCGTCAACGCGATGTTCGACGGGATGAACCTCGTCGCCAAGGAGGGCCCGCTCGTCAACGAGCGCAACGGCGTGTCGATCCTGTCGGAGAACACGGGCGCACACGAGGAGCTCGGCGAGTGGGCGTTGAGCGTCAACCCGTTCGACATCAAGGAGACGGCCGACTCGATTCACCGGGCGCTGACGATGAGCACCGAGGAGCGCGAGCGGCGCTGCCAGGGATTGAAGGACGCCGTGACGGCTCGGGATCCCGGCGACTGGATCGACGAGCAACTGGCGGACATCAAGGCGAAGAACCTGGCGATGGCCGAGCGGTAGGTTCGTCTGGGGCCCGGGGAGGAGCGGGAAGAGGGCCGCACCGGGCCTTCGGCTGATTTCCTCTCGGCCCCCTTCCCGCTCGTCCCCTCCTCATCCGAACTCGTCGGCGAACTCGGGGGCAGCGCCGCCGCTGTCGGCTGGGGGTGGCTGGGGCTGAGGCTTCGGGCGGTGTTTCGGTGACGTCTGCGGCGTGCGCCGCTTGGCGGCGGGTGGTGGCGGTGGCGCGGGTCGGCGTGCGGTGCGACGCCGTTTGCTCGGCTTGGCCGGCTTGGGCGTGGACGTTCGTGCGCGGGAGCGGCGCGGCTGCTTCGGGCTTTGGCGCGTGCGCGGGCGCTTGGCCGG
>DASYVZ010000422.1:0-3397 GCA_035936515.1 Solirubrobacteraceae bacterium
GCCGAACAGCGCGGCCGTCTGGCGATCGTCGGGATCGGTGTAGCGCCCGAGGACGTCGGCGCCGATCAGCAGCACGCTGTTCGCGCGACCGCTCTCGATCAGCGCGGCGCCCTGCTGCAGACCGGCGAGAAACCCGGTGCAAGCCAGACCCACGTCCCACACCATCGCGCGGTCGCAGCCCAGCGCGCCGGCGACAATCGGCGCCGCCTGCGGCACGATGTCGTCGGCCGAGGAGGTCGCCACGAGCACAGCGTCGACCTCTGCGGCGCCCACGCCGGCGACGGCAAGCGCGCGCCCGCCGGCCTCGATCGCAAGCTCGGAGAGCGTTTCGCCGTCGATGGTCCGCCGGCGCGCGGAGATGCCCGTCCGCTTCGTGATCCAGGCGGGGTCGACGCCGATGCGCTCGGCGATCAGCGCGTTGTCGACGACCGTCGTGGGCAGGGCGCGGCCGAAGCCGCAGATTCCCGCCGTGCGGTCGCGAGGGTGCGGGAGCGGCCGGCCGGGAGCCGGCTCGAGCAGCCTAGACGCGGGCACCGATGTCCTCCAGCAGCGCTTCGGCCGTGACGGCGCTTGCGCCGCGCAGGCAGCGCGGCGCGAGCTTGGCCAGCACGCGGCCGGGGCCGGTGTCGACGTAGAACTCGCTGCCGAGGTCGTCGAGCGCCGTCATCGTCTCGCGCCAGCGCACCGGCGACACGAGGGCTTCGGCGAGCTCGGCGGTGGGATCGGCGAACGGCGCGGCGGTCGCGCAGGAGATGACCGGCACGTCGGTCTCCTGGAACGTCACCTCGCGCAGCGCGGCGGCGAAGGGCCCGACCGCCCCCTGCATCTGCGGCGAATGGAACGCGCCGGCGACGCCGAGCGGCAGCGCGCGCAGGCCCTGCGCCTCGGCGTCCTCGCGCGCGGCGTCCAGCGCATCGGGCGATCCGGAGAGCACGACCTGGCCCGGGGCATTGTCGTTGGCGAGGCTCACGCCGTGGCGGTCGGCCAGCTCCGCCGCCGCGTCGGGCGAGGCACCGAGCAGGGCGAGCATCGTGCCGCCGCCCGAGGCCTCTCCGGAGGTGGCCATGTGGTCGCCGCGCAGGACGACGAGCCGCAGCGCGTCGTGGTCGAGGATCGCGCCGGCCGCCGCCAGGGCGGAGAACTCGCCCAGCGAATGGCCGGCGAAGGCGACCGGATCCACGTAGCCGCGCAGCCGCGTCCAGCTCGCCAGCGAGGCGCAGAGGATGGCGGGCTGCGCGAAGCGCGTCGACTCGTCGACGCGCGGAAAGGGGTCTTCGCCGATGAGCTCGGTTGCCGCGTCGAGCAGGTCGGGACGCACTGCGGCCACGAGGGCGCGCATATCCTTGGTCTGGCTGCCCTGTCCGGGGAACAGGACGGCGGTGGGGCTGGAGTCGAACACGCTCCCACCGTTGCGGGGCGTCCGGGCTCAGAACAGGCGTTCCCCCCGGGTGGGGGGGGCATCGGGTCAGGTCGGGGGGTCTCGCGTGCGGCGGGCACCGGCGGGCCCGTGAGTACGATCGAGTCATGTCGCTTCCGACGGTGCCGACGCCGCCCGCCATCGGCTTCTACGACGCCGTCGGCGGGGAGGCGGCCTTCCGGCGCATCGTCGCGCGCTTCTTCAAGCAGGTCGCCGCAGACCCGATCCTGCGCGCGGTGTACACCGACGAGGACCTTCGACCCGCCGAGGAGCGCCTGCGCCTGTTTCTCATGCAGTACTGGGGCGGTCCGACGACCTACTCGGACGCACGCGGCCACCCGCGGCTGCGCATGCGCCATGCCCCGTTCGCGATCGGCGTACGCGAACGCGACGCCTGGCTGCGCGCGATGCGGGCCGCCGTCGACGCGGCGGGGCTCGCCGAACCTCAGCGCGAGCAGCTGTGGAAGTACTTCGTGTCGACGGCGAACCACATGATCAACCGCCACGAATGACACCGCCCCACCGGGCGGCGCTCGCGCGGGCGTCGAACATCGGGCTGCGCCGCCATCGGACGCCGCGCCGCTCGGGAACCTAAGATTGTCCGATGGCGATCGTGCGACTACGCGGACAGCTCGAGAAGCTCGCGGGCGGTGAGCCGGAGCTCGCCGTCGAGGCCGGCACCGTCGGGGAGCTGCTGCAGCAGCTCGAGCGAGACCATTCCGGACTCGAGGGCTGGATCCTCGACGAGCGCGGCGTGCTGCGCAGGCACATCAACGTGTTCGTCAACGGCGAGCCCGCCGAGCCCGAGACCGAGCTCGAGGCCACCGACAAGGTCGAGATCCTGCCGGCAATCTCGGGCGGATGACGCCGCGCGGATGACGCGGCTCGTCTCGACGAGAAACGCATGACCGAGCTGCTCGTGGGGACCCGCAAGGGCCTCTTCGTGCTCGACGGCGAGCCGGGGTCTCGGTTCGAGATCAGCCTGCGGGCATTCGTCGGCGACCCGGTCGATTACGCGATGCGCGATCCGCGGAGCGGCCGCGTCTTCGCCGCCGTCACCTCGCCGTTCTGGGGGCCGCGGATCTGGTTCACCGACGAGCTCCGCGGCGACTGGCAGCCGGCGCGCGGAGTCGCGTTGCCCAAGGGCGGCAGCGAGGCGCTCAAGCGCATCTGGGTGATCGCCGCCGGCGAGGACGAGGCCCGCCTGTACGCCGGCGGCGACCCCGGCGTGCTGTTCGAGAGCCGCGACGACGGCGAGACGTGGGAGCTCAACCGCGCGCTCTGGGAGCACCCCACGCGGCCGCGGTGGCGGCGCGACTCCGGCGGGTTGTCGGTGCACTCGATCGCCCCTTGGCCCGGCGACCCGCAGCGCCTCGCGCTGGCGATCTCCGCCGCCGGCGTCTGGCTCACCGAGGACGGCGGCGAGACCTGGTCGCACGGCAACGAAGGGATCGTCGCCGACTACCTGCCAGAGGAGGCGCGCGCCACCGCGATCGACCTCTGCGTGCACCATCTCGAGCGTGCGCCGCGCCGGCCGGAGCGCCTGTTCCTGCAGTTCCACGGCGGCGTCTACCGCTCCGACGACGCGGGACGCAGCTGGAGCGACATCGCCGCGGGGCTGCCCCACGACTTCGGCTTTCCGCTCGTGGTCGATCCCGAGGATCCCGACAGCGCCTACGTCATCCCGGTCACGACCGCCGACCGCGTGACCGACGGGCGCGTCGCCGTCTGGGAGACGCGCGACGCCGGCGCGACGTGGATCGCGCGCAATCGCGGCCTGCCGCAGGACGACGCCTACCTCTCCGTGCTGCGCCAGGCCTTTGCGGCGACCGGCGAGGGCACGTCGCTGGAGCTGTACTTCGGCGCTACGTCGGGCGAGATCTTCGGCTCGGCGGATGCTGCGGACACCTGGTTCGGCGTCGCGCAGCGGCTGCCGGCGATCGCCTCGGTGCGACCCGCCTGAGCGGCGACGACCATGAC
>DASYVZ010000423.1:0-5793 GCA_035936515.1 Solirubrobacteraceae bacterium
CCCGTCACACCGCGTGCCACGCGAGGTCACGCACCTGGCGCTGCACCACCAGCGCATGCTGCGCCTCATGGCCAAGCGGCGGGCGCTCGGCGATGCCGCGCTGCGACGTCTGCCCGCCGCCGTCCGCGGTGAGGCGCGCGACACGGTGGCCGGCCTGCGCCACCTCGCCGACATCCCCCGCGCCCCCGAGCGCATGCCGCGCCTGCGCGTGGCACAGGCCGCGCGCGCCGCCGAGCTGCGCCGCCACTACCGCGAGGCGCAGCGGCGCTTCGGGGTGCACTGGACGACGCTCGCATCGGTCAACTTCGTGGAGTCGGCGTTCGGTCGGGTGCGCAGCGCCAGCGAGGCCGGCGCGGTCGGACCGATGCAGTTCCTGCCGTCGACGTGGCGCGCGTACGGCATGGGCGGCGACATCCGAGACCCGCGCGACGCGATCCTCGCGGCGGCGAACTACCTGCGGCGATCGGGCGCGCCGGAGAACCTCGACCGCGCGCTGTTCGCCTACAACCACTCCACGTCCTACGTGCGCGCGATCCGCCGCTTCGCCTCGCGAATGCGCGCCGACGAGCGCGCCTACCTCACGTACTACTCGTGGCAGGTCTTCGTCCGCACGCCATCGGGCACGCGGCGGCTGACCGGCCCGCGATAGCGCTTCGCGTCAGGTCGCCGCGACCGCCGAGGATGCAAGGGTCGAGGTCGCCACCGCCCGCCCCGCCGATGTCGCGCCGGCATCACGTGCGGCGCAGCCGCGAGCGCATCGCGTCGCGAATCTGCTGCGCCTCCGGGACGCGCAGCACGATCACCGCGACGCAGTAGACGGCGATTCCGGCGGTCAGCCCGCCGCCGACGGACACCACCTGCGCCGGCAGCGAGCGCCCGAGCAGCTCGTCGAGGCCGCGCCACAGCGCGTACGCGACGACGCCCAGGGCCAGCGCTGCGACGAGGATCCGCACGACGGCACGCGCCGTCGCGCCGCCCTCCAGGTGCCCGCCCAGCTCGCGCCGCAGGTAGTACGCCTGCCCCGCGCTCATCGCCGCGCTCGCGACAGCCGTCGCCACCACGATGCCGCCGGTCCCGAACGGGCCTACCAGCGCGAGCGCGACGAGGACGTTGACGACGAGGCTCGCCGCACCGAGGCCGGTCGGCAGCCACGGGCGCTGCAGCGAGAAGAACGTGCGCGTCAGCAGCAGGTTGACGCCGGCGAACGGCATGCTGAAGGAGAACCAGAACAGCGCCTCGGCGACGATGTCGGTCGAGTCGGCGCCGAACTCTCCGCGCTCGTAGACCAGGCGGGTGATCGGCTCGGCAAGCACGAGCGTGCAGGCGGCCGCTGGGATCAGCAGCAGGAAGATCTGGCGTGTGCCGGTGCCGGTCAGCTTGCGCAGGCCGTCGAAGTCGTGCCGCGCGGCGAGGCGGGCGAGCGCCGGGAACAGGACCGTCGCGACCGCCACGCTGAACATCCCCTGCGGCAGCATGTACAGCCGGAACGCCGCATCGATCGCCCGCGGCACGGCCTCGGACACCGATGCACCGAGCACCGAGTTGATGAACAGGTTGAAGTTGATGAGGCCGAGGCTGAGCGTGATCGGCAGCATCAGGACGAGCACCTGGCGCACGCGCGCGTCGCGGAAGTTCACCTTGAACTCGAAGTCGAACTCCAGTCGCCGCAGGACCGGCAGGCACATCAAGAGCTGCACGAGCGTCCCCACGAGCACGCCGATCGCGTAGGCGTACAGCTCGTTCGGGCCCTCGAAGTACGGCTTGAGCCCGACGAGCACGCCGATGATCACGAAGTTCCAGACGAGCGGCGCGAGCGCGGGGATCGTGAAGTGGTCGTAGGCGTTGAGGATCCCCACGAACAGCCCGTTGAGCGCGAGCAGCAGCACGATCGGGAAGAGCACCTGCGAGAGGCCGACCATCAGCTCGTCGAGCGCCGGTGTGAACTCGTCGCCGGGCGTCAGCGGCGGCATGATCACCGGCGCCATCAACACGAAGAAGACACAGAGCGTCGTCAGCGCGGCGACGATCAGCACGACGAAGGTCGACGCCAGCTGGAAGGCCTCGCGTTTTCGCCCCTTCTCGAGCAGCTCGGTGAAGACGGGCACGAACGCGGCGCTCACCGCGGCGTCGGCGACGAGGCTGCGCACGAGGTTGGGGACCTGGAAGGCGAACGTGAACGCCGAGAACGGACCGCTCGTGCCGAAGTAGCTGGACGCCACGACCTCGCGGACGAGGCCCGCGATGCGCGAGAGGCCGGTGAGGATCGAGAAGATCGCCGTGTTGCGGGCGATCCCCCCTGGCTTGGCCGGCGTCGGGCGTCTGTCGGCCATGATCGGTGCGCTACTCTAGGGACCGCCGCGGCTCATCCCGCGGCGCCTTGACGCTCATGGCAAATATCCACTCACAGAAGAAGCGGATTCTGCGTTCTGAGCGCGAGCGCCTCGAGAACCGCCACTACACCTCGACGGTGCGGACGTACTTCCGTCGCCTCGAAGCCGCTGTCGCCGCCGGCGACGACGCGACCGCCGACGCGGAGCACCGCGAGCTCGTCAGCCTGATCGACAAGGCGGTCAAGCGCGGCGCGCTGCATCGCAACACCGGCGCCCGCAAGAAGTCCCGCGCCTCCCGCGTTCGCCGCGGCAGCGCCGCCGACTGACCCGCCCGCCCTCGCTGCGTCGCGTCGCCTCGCGCCTTAGGGCTAGCCGGCGCGTTCGGCGCTGTGCAGCCCGCCGCGCGCCCAGCCCACGACGAGCGTGAACATCGCCACCAGGCAGGCGGCGCTGAGCGCGACCTTCGTCGGCTCGCCAGCGATGAAGCCCCGCGCCGTCTCGAGCAGGGCCGTGAACGGGTTCAATCGCGCGACGTCGTGCACCCAGCCGGCGACGAGGTGCAGCGGCACGTAGACCGGGGCGAGGAACAGCAGGATGAAGATCGGCATCTGCATGACCGGCCCGGCCTGCATCGTGCGCAGGCGCATCGCGATGCCCGCCGCCCACAGCGTCGACGTGGCGCTGACGGCGAGCGCCAGGAGGAGCAGGGCCAGCAGGTGGGCGAGCGAGCCGTCGATGCGCATGCCGCTGATCAGCGCCGCGCTGAACACCACGGCGAGCACGAACATCCAGCGCACCATCGCGCCGATCATGTAGCCGGCGACGATCCCGCTCCGATTGGGGGCCGCCAGCAACAGTCGGCGGGCGAAGCCGAACTCGAAGTCGCTGGCGATCGCGAAGCCGGTGAACACGCCGCCGAACGCCGCCGACTGGATGCAGATGAAGGCGAACTGAAACGACGTGTAGCCGGAGCGGTAGTCGAACCCCGGAACGTTCTGAACGCTCGACAGCCCACCCGCGAACGCCGTGAAGAAGAAGAGCGGAAACAGGATGCTCGGCAGCAGGATCGCCGGGTTGTGAAACGCGTTGTGCACGCTGCGCCAGGCGACCGAGAGCGCCACCGACCGCGTGCGCGCGACCGTGCCGGCGGCCGTCACGTCCGCACCAGCCGCGTCCGCAGTGCGCGCGCGCTCAGCGCGAGGAAGCCGACGACCGCGATCAGGGCGATCACGAACGCCTGCGCGAGCGCCTGCCCGTCCCAGCCGGAGATCACGAGGCTGCGGATGCCCTCGACCATGTAGGAGACGGGGTTGTACGTCGCGATCGTGCGAAACCACTCCTGCTCGATGAGATCGCGCGGGAAGAATGCCGAGCTGAGAAACAGCAGGACGAAGAACAGCGGAAAGAAGCCCTGGACGGCTTCGCCGGTGCCTGCCCGCAGCGCGACGAAGGTGCCGAAGCAGGCGAACGCCGACGAGATCGCCAGCGAGAGCAGGAGCAGCACGAGCGCGCCGCCGGCGCCGGCCGCGATCCCCACGCCGAAGGCGACTCCGACGGCGAGATACAGCACCGCGCTGATCAGGCCCATGAACAGGGCTCCGCCGAGCTGCCCGGCGAGCAACGCCGCACCCGACAGCGGCGTCATCGCGAGGCGGTCCAGGAAGCCGCCTTCGATGTCGCGCGCGAGGTCCTGGCCGCCGTTGAGCGCGGCGAACAGCGCCCCCTGCATGAAGGGGATCGCCAGCGCGAAGTCCAGGTAGCTGTCGGCCGGGAAGCCGGGCAGGTCGGTCGCCGCGTCCAGCCCCGCGGCGTTGACGGCCAGCAGGACAAGCGGAAACACGATCGGAAACACCATCTGCGCCGGGTTGCGCAGGGTCCCCTTGATCGCGCGCGCCGCGAGCAGGCCGACCTGCGCCGGGATCGGGCTGCGCGCGAGCGCCGTCACGCGGCGACCCGATCGCGGCGGGGCGGCGCGACCTCCTCGGCGGTGCCTCCGTCCGCCGCTCCTTCCAGGCTGCGCCCGGTCTTCGCGAGGAACACGTCGTCGAGCGTCGGCTCGTGCAGGGCGAGGTGCGCGACGGAGATCTTCGCGTGGTCCAGCGCGCGGACGATGTCGGCGAGCTGGTCGGCGCCGGACTCCAGCCGGACCGCGATCGAGCCGTCGCGGCGTGCGGCGACGGGCTCACCGAACGGTGCGAGCGCGGCGGCCGCAAGGGCGCACTGGCCCGCGTCGCGCGGAGTGACCTCGACGGTCGGCTGGGCGACCTGCGCCTTCAGCTCGGCCGGCGTGCCCTCGGCGACGATCGTGCCGCGGTCGATGATCCCCACGCGATCGGCGAGCACGTCGGCCTCCTCGAGGTATTGGGTGGTGAGAAAGACGGTCGTGCCCTCCTGGCGGGCGAGGCGCTCGACCTCGTCCCACAGCGCCGTACGTGACTGCACGTCGAGGCCGGTCGTGGGCTCGTCGAGGAAGAGGATGCGCGGGTTGTGCAGCAGCGCGAGAGCGAGGTCCAGGCGGCGCTTCATGCCGCCCGAGTACGTCTTGGACCGGCGGTCGGCGGCATCGGAGAGCCCGACGCGGTCGAGCAGCTCGGCGCCGCGGCGGGCGCGCTCGCCCCGCGGTATGCCCTGCAGGCCGCCCTGCAGGCGCATGTGCTCGCGGCCGGTCAGCATCGGGTCCAGCGCGACGTCCTGCAGCGCGACGCCGATCGACGCGCGCACCTTGGCGCCCTCCCGCGCGACGTCGAAGCCGGCCACGGTGGCCCGCCCGCCGCTCGGCGGCAGGAGCGTCGTGAGGACCTTCACCGTCGTCGACTTCCCGGCGCCGTTCGGGCCGAGGAAGCCGTAGATCTCGCCCGCCGCGACGTGCAGGTCGATCCCGTCGACCGCCCGCACACCACCCTTGAACTCGCGCACGAGCCCTGCGACGTCAATCGCACGTTCGTCTGTCATGTGGGGCATCCTACGCCGCGCTAGTTGAGGTTGTCAACCATCCGCGATCTCTAGTATCCTGAAGGGCAATGGCTTCGACGGTCAAGCATCGAGAGGCGGTTCAGGAGGCGTGGTCGCTCGTGGGCCGGCTCTTCTGGCAGATGCGCCCGCGGATGCTGAGCGTCGCGGGAGAGCTGGGGCTCACGCCGCCGCAGATGTTCGCCCTGCGCGCGCTGGACCCGGAGCGTCCGGTCCCGATGCGCGAGCTCGCGATGGAGCTGCACTGCGACAGTTCGAACGTCACCGGGCTCGTGGACGGCCTCGAAGCGCAGGGGCTCGTGGAGCGGCGCCCGGCGGAGCACGACCGGCGGGTGCGGATGCTCGTGGTCAGCGAGCGCGGCGCGCAGGTGCGCCGGCGCATCAACGAGGTCGTCGAGGAGGTCCCGCCGGCGCTCGCGTCGCTCGGCGTGGAGGATCAGCGCGCGCTGCGCGACATCCTGCGCCGCGCGCTGCAGTGAGGCGGCTCCATCGC
>DASYVZ010000424.1:0-2221 GCA_035936515.1 Solirubrobacteraceae bacterium
AGGAGGCACAGCGGAGGATCGGGACGAGCCCGCTCGACGTGAGCATGGGCGGCTTCGCGGTCAGCTTCAACGAGGTCAACGACGAGACGCGCGAAGACCTCACGCGCGCCGAGCTGATCGCGTTTCCGATCCTCACGATCCTGCTGCTGCTCGTCTTCCGCGGAGTGGTCGCCGCCGCCATCCCGCTGCTGCTCGGCGTCATCTCGATCCTCGGCACCTACCTCATGCTGCGCGTCATGTCGAGCCTCGTCGACACGTCGCTGTTCGCCCTCAACCTCGCGACCGCGCTCAGCCTCGGCCTCGCCGTCGACTACGGGCTGCTGATGGTCTCGCGCTACCGCGAGGAGCTCGAACGCGCGGGCGGGGCCACCGAGGAGGCGCACCGGCGCACCGTGCAGACGGCCGGTCGCGCCGTCGTGTTCTCGGGTCTCACGGTCGCCGTCGCGCTCGCGGCGCTCATCATCATGCCCCAGCGGTTCCTGTACTCGATCGGAGCGGCCGGCGCCGCCGTGGGGTTGCTCTCGGCCCTGATCACGATCCTCGTCGTCCCGTCGATGCTCGCGCTGCTCGGCACCCGCATCAACGCGCTGTCGGTCCGCCGCGGCCCCGCCGTGTCGGATGCCTCCGGCGCGTGGTACCGGCTCGCGAAGGCCGTGATGCGCCGCCCGCTCGTGATCGCCATCGGCTGTACTGCACTGCTGCTGGCGGTCTCGTCGCCGCTGCTGTCGACGACGCTGACCGGTCCCAGCGCGGAGGCCGTGCCGCCCAGCCAGCCCTCCTATGCCGTCAACCGGTACATCGACGACAACTACTCGCGCGGGGTCGCCTTCGCAGTCACGGTCACCGTGCGCGGAGATGCCACCCCGGCCGAGCTTGCGCGCCTGCAGCGCCGCCTCGGCGCGATCGACGGCATCGCGGGAGGCACGCCATTCGCGCGCGCCTCACCCGCCGTCGCGTTCGCGAACTTCACGCCCGCGGGCCCAGCGCTGTCGCACCGCGTTCAGGACGCGGTGCACGAGATCCGCGCGCAAGCCGCACCCGACGGCGGCGAGCTGCTGGTCTCCGGCAACACCGCGCGCTTCATCGACGAGAAGGAGAGCCTGATCGAGCATCTTCCGCTCGTCGCGGCAATCATCGGTGGCACCACGCTGCTGTTGCTGTTCGCGCTGACCGGCTCGGTGATCCTGCCGATCAAGACGCTGGCCATGAACGTGCTGACGCTGGGCGCCGCGCTCGGGGTGATCGTGCTCGCCTTCCAGGAGGGCCTGCTGGACGGCATCTTCGCCTACACCGGGCCGGCGGCGATCGAGGTGACGAGCCTCGCTTTCCTCTTCGCGATCACGTTCGCGCTCGCGACCGACTACGCCGTCCTCGTGATGGCGAGGATCAAGGAGCAGCACGACCTCGGCGCAAGCAACGCGGACGCGGTGGCGATCGGGATCGGCAAGACCGCCCGGGTGATCAGCGCGGCCGCCCTGGCGATCGCGATCGTCTTCCTCGCCTTCGCCGTCAGCAAAGTGTTCTTCATGAAGCAGATCGCGCTCGCCGAGGCGGCCGCGGTGCTGATCGACGTCACGATCGTGCGGGCGCTGCTCGTGCCGGCGCTGATGAGCCTGTTGGGCGACTGGAACTGGTGGGCGCCGCAGCCGCTGCGGCGCCTGCACGCGCGGTTCAGCCTGAGCCACGCATAGACGGCGCACGCGGCGCTCAGCCCGACGGCGGCCCGCCCAGCAGGAGCGTGTCGACGAGCAGAAACAGCGCGAGCAGCGCGACCACGACCGCAAACGCACGGCCGAGCATCGCCTGCGGAACGCGCTGTGCGTACAGCGAGCCGAGCAGCGCGCCGCAGCCGGTCGACACGGCGAGCGCGAGCGTGACGCCGGCGTCGATCGGCGACCCGATCGCCAGGTGGCTGCCGAGTGCCGCGACACCGGTGATCGTGATGATGACGAGCGACGTCGCGACCGCCCGGCGGAAGCCCAAGCCGAGCCATAGCGTCAGGACCGGGACGATCAGGAAGCCGCCGCCTACGCCGAAGAAGCCGGTCAGCACGCCGACGCCCGTGCCCGCCACGACGACGACGCCCGCGCGAACGTCGGGGCAGGCGCCGGCCTCCTCGCCGGCGTCGTGCGCCGCACGGTGCCACGTGGCCGCCGCCGCGAGGAGCATGACCGGCACGAAGGCGAGGATCAGCGCCTCGGCGCTGACGGCGGTGCTCAGT
>DASYVZ010000425.1:0-3374 GCA_035936515.1 Solirubrobacteraceae bacterium
GAGATGCCACGCACCTCAGCGCGGTACAGCGCCTCCAGTACGTCGTTTGCCTTGTCCGGACGGACGATTGCGATGATGAGCTTCATCTGCTGGAGGCTCGCCGCCCGGGCTGTGCGTGGTCTTTGTCCCAGCGGACAAAGATCCACAGATGTCTATGGCCCGGCCGTACAACGTCAGCCCGCGGGGGTGGACCGAGTGTCGCGGGCGCGCGCCCATTCCGCCGCGAACTCGGCGCCGAAGACGACGACGTTGGCCGCAGCGTAGACGAAGATCAGCAGCGCCATGGCGGCGCCCAGCGAGCCGTAGAGCGCGCCGAAGTCGGCGAGCTGCTCGAAGTACAGCTCGAGGCCGAGCTTGACGATCGCCAGCCCGATCGCGCCGACGACCGCGCCCGGCCAGATGTTGCGCAGCGGCTCCTTGTTCATCGGCAGGACGCGATAGAGAAACAGCAGGCCGGCGGCCACGAAGAGCATCGGCAGCACGTCGCCCAGGAAGTCCAGCAGCAACGCGAGCAGCCAGCCGCCGCCGCCCTTGTCGTCGACGATCGCCTCGAGGCGGTGCGCGGCGGTGAGCGACACGCTCAGCGCGAGGATCGACGTGCCGCCGAGCACGAGCGCGACGTCGAGCGCCTTGCGCTGCAGCAGCGGCGGGCGCCCGTCGATGTCCCAGGCCTCGTTGATCGAATGGCGCAGCGCGCCCATGACGCCGCTGGCGGCGGCGAGCAGCAGCAGCGTGGTGAAGATGCCGAGGTTGCCGGCCTGGTCGAGCGCGTCGCCGACCGCGCGCTCGAGTTGCGGCCGGTCGCCGCCGCTGGCGAGCGGCACGTTGTCGAAGACGGTCTCGATGATCCGCCCGCGGACGGCGCCGTCGTCGAAGATCAGGCCGAACGCGGCCGCCAGCAGCAGCACGAGCGGGATGAACGAGAGGATCGCGAAGAAGCTCATCTGCGCCGCCGAGCGATGGCCGCGATCCTCGACGAACTCGATCGTCGCACGGCGCGTCGCGACGATCGTGCGCTCGGCGAGCTGGCGGGCGCGGGCGCGGGCGCGGGGGCGGGTCACGGGTGCAGCGTAGGGGTGCGCTGCGGGAGGCGCCGCACGGCCTCGTCGAACAGCGCGGCTCGCGCTCGCTCGCGTCCCACGGCCCGCCCGCCGGAGCAGTGGCGTCGGCCGTACGGCTTAACTGCGCCACGCGTGCCACGATGAGCGGGTGCAATCCGCTCCGCAGCCCGCGTACTCGGTCGCCGCGCTCGAGCTGCTCAACGACGTCCTCGCGCAGGTCGACGGCGACCACGGGTCCGAGGAGTTCTACTCGCGCCTGGCGGAGGCGGTCTGCCGTCTGGCGCAGATGCGCCGCGCCGTCATCTTCCGCTACGACGACGCACGCCGGCGCGTGCATGCCGCCGGTGCGCACGGGATCGCCCTCGACCGCCTGACGTCCGGCGAGATCAACGTCGAGTCGGCGCCCGTGGCGCGCCAGGCGCTGACCGAGGATCGCGTCATCGAGGTCCTCGGCGACCGCGGCCACCAGATCTCCGACGACTTCGCCGAGCTCGTCGGCGACCATCCGATCGTCTACGTGCCGATCGTCGCCGCCGGCCGCTGGCTGGGCGTCATCATCGCCGAGCCCGCGGCCGGCGCCGCAGCGCTCGACGAGCGCCACCGCGACCTGCTGTGGATCCTCGGCAAGACGCTCGCGCTGGCCTCGACGTCGCGCATCGCGACGACGCTCGGCGAGCGCGCGCGCGAGCTCGAGGAGCGCATCGACTTCGCGCGCGGGATCCACGAAGGCGTCGTGCAGCGGCTGTTCGGCGTGTCGCTCGTGCTGTCTTCCGAGCAGCCGCTGACAGCCGAGGCTCGCGCACGCTGCGCCCAAGAGGTCGGCTCGGCCTTGAGCGAGCTGCGCTCGGCGCTGCAGCGCCCGCTGGGCCGTTCATCGACGCCGACCGGCACGACGCTGGGCGAGGAGCTCGACCGCCTGCGCGCCGAGCACGCCGACCTCGGCCTGATCGTCGAAGGCCCGATCGTCGACGTGCCCGCGCCGCTCGAGCCGCTCGCCCAGTCCGTCCTCACGGAGGCCGTTCGCAACGCGCGCAAGCACTCGGACGCGCGGCGCATCGTCGTGCGCACGCACACGCGCGAGGACACGCTCGTCGTCGAGGTCGAGAACGACGGAGTGCCCCTGGAGCGGACGGCGTCGACCGGGGTAGGGCTGCGGCTCGCGGCCCTGGAGGCGCTGCAGTCGGGCGGACTCGTCGAGTTCGGCGAACGCAAGCCCGGGACCTGGGTCGTACGGCTCGTGGTACCGCTGCCGGACGGCAACGGCTCGTCGTGAGCGGCGGCGACGGCGAACAGCTGTGCGTGCTCGTCGTCGACGACCACGAGGTCGTGCAGTGGGGATTTCGGACCATGCTCGGAGAGCTCGACTGGGTCGAGAAATGCCTCTCGGCGACCAACGGCGAGGAGGCGCTCGCGCTGACGCGAGAGCACGCGCCCGACGTCGCGCTCGTCGACCTCTTCCTCGGCGAGGAATCCGGCCCCGAGATCTGCGAGCGGCTGCTCACCGAGCGCCCAGAGCTGCGCGTGCTGCTCATCTCCGGCGCCGGGCGGATCTCGCCGGCGACCGCGCGCGCCTGCGGCGCAAGCGGGTTCGTGCCCAAGGACTGGCCCGCCGCCGACGTCGCGCGCGCAGTGCGCATGGTCGCGCTTGGGATGGCGCTCTTCGAGCCCGCGCCGGCCTCCGCCAGCGGCGCGCTGACGCTCTCCGTCCGCGAGCGCGAGGTGCTCGAGCGTATCGCCGGTGGGGCGACCAACCGCGAGATCGCGCTGGCGCTGCACCTGTCGCCGCACACGGTCAAGGAGCACACGAGCGCGCTGTATCGCAAGCTCGACGTGCGCAACCGCGCCGAGGCGGTGCAGCGCGCGCAGCGGATGGGCTTGCTGTCGTAGAGCTCGGTGACCGACAGCGGCTGACACGTCCGCGCCGGCGCGATCCACGATAAGAGTCCTGCCGAGGGGTCGCGGCAAATCCACGGCTTTTTGCTATGACCCCCCCACCCGGGGGGTGCGGCTTCCCACCGGTGGGGGGAACGCCTTGTCGTCGGCCCGCGGGCGGTGCACGCTGGAGGCGTGCTCGACACAACGCCCACCGCTGTCCTCTTTCCGGGGCAGGGAAGCCAGGTTCCAGGAATGCGCGAGGCTGTAGCCGCCGCGCGCCCGGACCTGCTCGACGCCGTCCTCGCCCTCGTCGGCGATGACCCCTTCGACCGCACCCCGTCAACGAGCTCGCCGACGCGCTCGTCTCACCAGTGCGCTGGCGCGAGACGATGAGCGCGGTCGCGGCCGCCGGCGCGCGCGCCTATGTCGATGTGGGCC
>DASYVZ010000426.1:0-2529 GCA_035936515.1 Solirubrobacteraceae bacterium
CCGCACCGCTCGTGCTGCTCGCGCTCGCCGGCCTCCTGCGTCCGGAGGCGTGGCTGCTGGCGGGGCTTTACTGGCTTTATTTGCTGCCGGCGCGCGAGTGGCCGGGGCGCCTGCGCCTCGCGGCGCTCGTCGCCGCCGCACCGTTCGCGTGGATGGCGATGGACGCCCTGCTCACGGGCGACCCTCTGCACTCGGTCGAGGTCACGCGCGTCTACACCGAGAAAGCGGCGGCGACCGCCTCGCTGCACGAGGTCTGGTGGGCGATCACGTCGGTCAGCGGCTGGCCGCTCGTGCTCGGCGCGCTTGCGGGCGCCGCGCTCGCCTGGCGTGACGGCCGCCGAACCGTCGCGGTCCCGTTCGCCGCCGGCGCCGTCGCGCTGCTCGCCACAGTCGCGCCGTCGCTGCTCGGCGAAAGCCCGGTACTGCGGCGCTACCTCGTCCTCGCGGCGGCCATGATCGCCGCGCTATTCGCGATCGCCGCACTTGGGTGGACGGGCGCGCGCAGGGGGAAGGCCGCCTGGGGGGTGGGCGGCCTCGCCCTCGCCGTGCTCGCGATCGTCGTGCTCGCGAACGACCGCGCGCGCTTATGGGACAGCCACCGGCGCGACCAGGAGCAGCGGGTCGCGCTCATCGACCACCTGCAGCCGTGGGCGACTGCGCCCGCTCAGCGCGCCTATCTGACCGCTCCTGCGTGTCACCCGATCCGCGTCCCCGGCTACGGCTACCGGCCGTACCTTCGCTACTGGCTGAACATCCCTGCCCGCGCCGTCGCATTCAACTTCGGAGACGCGACTCCCGAGCAAGGCGTCGTGCTGCTGCCGACGCCCGCGGACGACTACCAGCGCCGCATGCTCGCGAGCGTCGGCCGGACGACCCGCGCCAGCCTCCTCGCCAGGCCCGGGTTCACCGAGCGCTTCCGCCGGGTCGCCCGCACGCCGCGCTGGGAACTCTACGCCGCCCCGCGCTGCCGGCGCGCCGCGGCACGTGCGATCCGCTCGTCGTGAGGGCGTAGCGATCCGATCGGCGCCTCGAGGTTCGCCCAGCGCCCGCGGACATGGTTGCGGAAGCGCACGAGCACGAGCAGCGTCCTGAGCCCGTAGGCGACGCTCGAGCCAAACGACACCGACGAGGCCTCGTGGAAGTAGCGCGTCGGGATCGGGATCTCGACGACCCGGGCGCCACGCTCGAGCAGTTGCGCGATGATCTCCTGGTCGAACACGAAGCCGTCGTCGTTGCGCAGGAACGCGACGCGTCGAAGCGCATCCGCCGAAAAGGCGCGGTAGCCGGTGTGGTACTCGGAGAAGCGCGCGCCGAAGGCTCGGTTCTCCGCCCACGTGAGAACGCGGTTGCCAACCCACTTCCACAGCGGCATGCCACCGGCGACCGCGCGATCCTCGAGCAGTCGCGAGCCCATGACGACGTCGGCGCGGCCCTCGAGGATCGGCCGGGCCATCTCGCCGACGAGCTCGGGGTCGTACTGGTTGTCGGCATGCACCATGACGACGACGTCCGCGCCGCTCTGCAGCGCCCGCACGTACGACGTCTTCTGATTCGCGCCATAGCCCCGGTTTGCCGGGTGGCGCAGGACCTCCAGGCCCGCCTCGAGTGCGACCTCGACCGTCCGGTCGGAGCTCGCATCGTCGACGAGCAGCGCCCGGTCGGCGACCGCCGGGTCGAGCCCTTCGGCCACCCGCGCCACGGTGGCCTCGGCGTTGTACGCCGGGAGCACGACGTGGACCTTCCGGCCAGCGCCGCGGTCGGGCACACGCACGCGCTCCGGCGTTGCCGGGCGCAGCCGGTGGGCGAGCACGACGCACTCGTCGCCCAGCGAGAGCGAGAGCTCGCGCGTCAGCCGCTCGTGCGCCGCCAGCCGCGCGAGCGAGCGTGACAGTGCGCCGGCGCGCTCGGCGAGGCCCTCGACCCACCGCCGGGCGGTGAACGACCGCACGAGCGGCACGTCGGTGGAGATCACGAGCCCGCGGGAGGCGAGCAGCTCGAGCACCGTTCGACGCGGCAACAGGCAGCGATGGGCAGGCAGGTAGCCCCACCACCGCCGGCCCGCGAGCCGCGCGGCTGCGGACGATGGGTCGGGCGTGACCACGCACAGCACGCCGTCCTCCGCGAGCAGCTCGCAGCACGCGTCGATCGCCTCGACCGGGTCCTCGACGTGTTCGAGCACGTCCGCGAGCACGATCACATCGAACTCCTCGCCCGCCTGCGGCCGGAACTCCTCGAGCGGGACGTCGAGGACCGGCAGGCTGAGCGCCTCGCGCGCATGCCGGACCGCGCCGGCCGCGAGCTCGATCCCCAGCACCTCGTAGCCGCGCGCGCGCGCCGCGGCGAGCAGCACTCCGTGGCCGCAGCCGACGTCGAGCAGGCGGCCGCGCGAGACGTGCTGCCCGATCAGGTCGAGCAGGCGCTCCGCCGTCCGCCGCCGGCCGGTCTCCTCGGCGAGGTAGTCGCCGTCGTCCATCGCCCGGTACAGCGAGTGCAGCGCGCTTCCGCCGGGCAGCGAGGGCTGCTGAACCG
>DASYVZ010000427.1:0-1698 GCA_035936515.1 Solirubrobacteraceae bacterium
CTCGCAGCACGAGATCCAGCTCGCGCACACCGATGCGCTGTCGATGGCCGACGCCGTCACGACATTCCGTCTCGCCGTCAAGGAGGCCGCGCACGAGCTCGGCGCCTACGCGACGTTCATGCCCAAGCCGCTGGCCGAGCATCCCGGCAGCGGGATGCACCTGCACATCTCGCTCTTCAGAGGCGATCGCAACGCCTTTCACGACCCCGACCCCCACGCCCCGCTGTCGCCGACCGGCCGGGCCTTTCTCGCGGGCGTCCTCGCCCACGCCGGCGAGCTGACCGCGGTGACGAACCAGTGGATCAACTCCTACCGGCGCCTGGCCACCGGCTTCGAGGCGCCCGACTACGTCAGCTGGACGCGCCGCGGTGCAGCCGCGCTCGTGCGCGTGCCGTCACGCCGCCCCGGCCGCGCGGAGAGCACGCGCTTCGAGCTGCGCTCACCCGACCCGGCGTGCAACCCGTACATGGTCCTCGCGCTCGTGCTCGCCGCCGGGCTGCGCGGAATCGAACGCGGCTACGAGCTGCAGGCGGAGTCGATCGACGACGAACCGGCCGGCGCCGACCGACTGCCGCTGGACCTGCGCGAGGCGACCGACCGCTTCGAGGCCTCCGCGCTCGCGCGCGAGACGCTCGGCGATCGGCTCGTCGACGTCTTCGTCGCCAACAAGCGCCGCGAGCTCGACGACGAGCGCCGCACCGTCACCGAGTTCGATCGCGCGCGCTACCTGAGGCTGCTCTGAGCGTGGCCGACGCCTGGATCTACGGCGACCAGGGCTCGGAGGCCACGTCGCGACTGCTCGCCGAGCTCGGCTTCAGCCCGCACCGCGTCGCCGCCAACGGGACGCTGCGACCGCCGGAGGGCGAGTCGCGCGCCCCGGCGCTCGCGCTCGTGCTCTCCACCAGCGACGAGCAGCCGTCCTGCGCGGAGGTCTGCGCGCGCCTGGCCGCCGACGAAGAGCTCGCGGAGGTGCCGGTGATCGTCTCACTGCCGGCCGACGAGCTGGGCGCCGGCGTGGGCGTCGCCGAGGGCCACGAGCTGCTCGTCGAGCCGTTCACAGCAGAGGAGCTGCAGGCGCGGATCGCCCGCGCCCGCCGCGTCGTCAACGGCATCGACCACGACGACATCGTGCGCGGCGGCGGCCTGGAGATGAACCTCGCGACCTACCAGGTCGCGATCGATGGCCGGCCGGTGGACTTCACCTTCATGGAGTACGAGCTGCTGAAGTTCCTCGTCACCCATCCGCGACGTGTCTTCTCGCGCGAGGCGCTGCTCAACCGCGTCTGGGGCTATGACTACTACGGCGGTGCGCGCACCGTCGACGTGCACGTGCGCCGCGTGCGCGCGAAGCTCGGCAGCGAGCACGCCGCCCGGATCAAGACGGTCCGCAGCGTCGGCTACCGCTGGGAGGGGGCATGAGCGCCGTGGGCAGCGGCGGTCTCGCCGAGCGTCTCGGCCGCAGCGACTACGCCGGCTTCCGATCGGTCATCAAGGCGGTCGGAACGGGTCCCCGCGGCAGCCGTGCGCTCACCTTCGAGGAGGCGCGCGGCGCGACCGCCGGGCTCCTCGGCGGCGACGTCACCCCGGCGCAGGCCGGCGCGTTTCTCGTCGCGATGCGGATCAAGGGGGAGACCGCGGACGAGCTCGCCGGCATCACCCAGGCGCTGCGAGACGCCGCGCGCACGGCCGCACCCGCCC
>DASYVZ010000428.1:0-1809 GCA_035936515.1 Solirubrobacteraceae bacterium
ATCTCGACACGTCTGATCGACACGCTCTCAACATTGATTCCGAAGGGCACGCCGAGGGTGCGGCAATATGACATGAGTTCGGTCGCCGTCGTGCGCGCCTGCTGGTACGAGGCCTCGAGTGGATCAGCAGCATGCTTGAGGTCGTTCTCGATCCACCTCGGAACGTCGACCCCCAGCCACCGCAGAAAGTCCAGGGTCTTCATCGACCCGCAGACCGAAAACGTGAAGACGAAAGGCGCCGGTGGCAGGCCTCGCGCCTTGCACTCGTAGTAGTAATCCGAGACAAGGTCCTTTGCCGCGTTGATGTCGTAGACCACCTGGGTCACGAAGAACCGACAGCCCGCGTCCTGTTTGGCGAGGAGCCGTAGGTGTTCGTCTTGGCGGCGGCTATGGCGCTCCGGGATCGCCACGCCACCCAGCGACAACCGTGGGTTGACTTCGCGCCGCAGCGCTTGAGCGCCCATGAGCGAGGTCCTCGCCCTCGAGCTACTTGACGCTGCTCCGACGAGGACAGTCATCAACCGCTTCGGATCTTGCGCCGAGAGCCAGGAGCGCAAGTCTTCGGGGGCGTACTTGCCGACGGCGCGGTAAACGATGACCGGTTTTGCCCATGTCCCGAGATGATCGGCAAGGTAATCGGCTGGGTCGAGCGTCGGCATGAACGGAAAGGGACGCTCGGCCGGATTCCGCTCCGTTTCGTCATCAATGTCGTAAAGGATCAGACCGTCCAACTCGAGCGGTTGAAGTCGAGCGACCGTTGTGTCGGCGATCTCTTGCGCACGATCGCGATCCGTTGCGAGACGCGGCGGGGTGAGGGCAAAGAGCAGAAACTCGCCCTGGCCCTCCTCAATACGGCGGATCAAATCCACGAGAATCCCCGGGTGCGGTCGTCCGCTCCACCCGCGAGGAGTGCCCCGAGGAGTCGGTCATTCATGTGGTCACCGTACCCGTACGACTTCTGCTTTGAGGCAAAAGCAGCAGTACGTGCAGGGCTGATTTTGGCTTTCAGCTGCCCACGGTGTGCGCAGTGCGATCGATAGCCGGCGCGGGCATCATGCCGTCCACGACCGCCCGCAGCCGCTCGACCTTGGTCTCGTCGCGGCGCATCGCCTGCGCGTAGACCGCAGGGCGAGCGCGGGGCTCGTGTGACTCATCTCGGCCATGACGACGGGCGGCGGCTCGTTGAGCTCGTACAGCAGCGAGGCGAACGTGCGGCGCAGCGAATGCGGCGTCAGCCCCTCCGGTAGCGCGGGCAGCTCGTCGGCGGCGAGCCGTTCGTTTCGCGCGCTCGACGGCCTTGGCGAGCGTGCTGTGGGCGTCCCCCCGGGCCTGGCGCTCCGGCGACATGCCGACCGGGTACCCCGCCGCGCATGCGACTCGGCTTCGCGGTGAAGGTTCTCGGCGCCGGTGGGCTGGCCTCGCATGACACCCGCCGCCATGCCTCGGAGCCCAACCTCGGCGTGTCGCTCGGCCTGCTCGAGGCGATCTTCGACTACCTCGACGCGCAGGACGTCCGCTTCTATCGCATGGCCACCGCGCTAGCGCCGTACGCGAGCCACCCCGACATGCCGCGCTTCCGCGACCAGCCGCAGCGCTTCGCTGAGCGCCTCGCGCAGGCCGGCGCGCGGGCACGCGAACTCGGGCTGCGGCTGAGCTCGCATCCGGGCCAGTACACCGTCCTGAACTCCGAGGACGCGCGCATCCAGCGCCTCGCCGCCGACGAGCTCGAGGTGCAGGCCGAGCTCATGGACGGCATGGGCCTCGGCCCGGAGTGCGTCGTCGTCCTGCACGTCGGCAGCGCGGCCGGCG
>DASYVZ010000429.1:0-1723 GCA_035936515.1 Solirubrobacteraceae bacterium
GGCAGCTGGGGTGAACGGCTGGTTGCGCGTGAGCATGTGCCAGATCGCCTCGGTGAGGCGGCGGGCGATGTCGATCTGGGCGACCTTCGCGCCGCGCTGTTTGCCCAGCCGGCGCTTGGTGTGCTGGTAGCGCTCGCGGTAGGCGTCGTGGCGCAGCGCGTGCATCGTGGCTTCGAGCATCGCCCAGCGCAGGTACTTGGGGCCCTGCTTGGTCAGCGGGCCGCGCCGGTCGCGGTCTGCGGACTGGTTGACACGCGGGCACAGCCCCGTGTAGCCGACCAGCTTTTGCGCCGATGAGAAGCGGGCGATGTCGGCGATCTCGGCGGCGATCGTGTAGGCCAGTACGAACCCGATCCCCGGCACGGTCATCAGCAGCGGCATGTAGCGGTGCTCGGGACTCAGGGCGCGCAGCTGCTTGTTGATCTGCTCGATCTGGGCCTCGAGGTCATCCATTAGCCGAAGGCTGGCGTCGACGGTCGACCGCCACGGCTGGGGCACGGCGAGGCGGTCAAGCAGCTGGCGGCCGGCGACACCGAACAAGTCGGTGACCGGGCAAGGCTTGCCAAACGTAATCAACGTGGCGTGCACGCGGTGTTTGAGCATCGAGCGGTGCTTGACCAGATGCAGCCGGAAACGTGCCAGCTCGCGTTCGCGGCGGATCGCCGGGTCGGGCAGCCAGATCTCGGGCACCAGCTCGCGCTGCGACAACAGCGCCAGCACCCTGGCGTCGATCTTGTCGGTCTTGCAGGCCAACGGCGCGAGGCCCTTGACCTTCGCGGCATCGGCGATCAGCACATCCCAGCCAAGCTCCTCAAGCGTGTCGTGCACAAACCGCGCGCCCGTCATCGACTCGATCACGCCTCGCACCCGCTCGTGCCGGCAAGCAACGCGGTGCGCCAGGCTTCGCAGTCCATCGGCATCCGGGGGCGCGGCGAACTCCTCGACGATCTCAGCCTGCTCAGACAGCAGGCACACGTCGAGCTTCTTGCGACTCAAATCCAATCCAGCGTGCAACATGAAGACGGGCCTCCTCGAGCTCGCTCCTCGGTGAACACGCTGAGCGTGCCCCCGAGGAGGCCCTCCTTCATGGCAGTCCAAGGCAGCGGTCTTGAGTCCCCGGCGTGAGCGCTGCTGGAGAGCAGGACTTGAACTGGCCGCCGCTGTTGGTGCTCGTGCTGCTGCTGGAGTGCTGGTGAGCGACTAGGGTCTTGCCCGATGCCGCCTGATGACGATTCGAGGAGGGATGAGCTCACCGGCCTGGCCAACCGTCGGGCCTACGACGAGAGTTTGGTGCGGGAGGTCGAGCGCTCTCAGCGCTTTGGCGATCCGGTCGGGCTGGTGATGATCGACATCGACGACTTCAAGGCCACTAACGACGCCCGTGGACGCCAGCAGGGCGACGTGGTCCTGCGTGAGGTCGGGCGTGTCCTGCGCGAGAGCTGCCGTCAGATCGATCTGCCCGCCCGCTACGGCGGCGAGGAGTTCGCCGTGCTACTGCCGGGCACCGACCTCGACGGCGCCTACCGCCTGGCCGAGCGCATGCGCGCCCAGATCGAGGCGCTGGAGGTCGCCGCCTTGGACGGAGGGCGCCCGCTGCGGGTCAAGGCCAGCTTTGGCGTGGCCTCGCTGCCCGAGAACGCTGACGACGGGGGGACGCTGACCGCCGCGGCCTGGGCGGCGCTGCGCGGAGACAATGGCCCGCAAAGTGGGGGCGTTCGGGAAC
>DASYVZ010000430.1:0-2734 GCA_035936515.1 Solirubrobacteraceae bacterium
CCGCCGCCTCATCCCCGTCGAGCGCGCTCACCGGCGCGGCCTCCACCAGAGCCCGGATGATCCGCGGCGCGAGCCCCGGCGCAAGCGGCGCCGTCACCGCATTCTCGAGCGCCACCTGCGCCGCCGCCTCCTGCACGGGCGACGGGTCGGCGCCCGCCACGCGCCGTGCCGCGTCGGCGGTGCACGACAGCAACAGCGTCTCGAGCTGCGACGGATCCCGGTCGGCGTGCTCCACGACCCCGCGGCGGAAGGCACTAAGCGCGGCCACCACCGTATCGGCGACATGAGCGTGCGCTCCCACGGCTGAGCAGTAGGCGAGGATCGCCGACCCGCCCGCGGCGCAGACGGCAGCCAGTGCGTCAGGTTCGCCCTCGACGATCCCCTCGATCGGTACGGGCTCGTCCATCCGCAGTCCGGACTCAGCTCTCGCCGTAGTACGCGTGCGAGTAGTAGCCGTAGTCGTGCTCGCGCCCGGGCTTCAAGCCCGTGACGACGATCCCCGTCGTCCGTTCGGGTAGATGCGCGAGCGCGTCCTTCACCGCGCGCGCCTCGTCGCGCGTCGTCTGGTCGGCGCGGACGCAGAGCAGCAGGCTGTCGACGAGCGGCACGATCTTCAGCGTGTCCGACACCGACAGCAGCGGCGGCGTGTCGATGACGACGAGCTCGTAGGCCGCCACCACCTGCGCGAAGAAGGAGCGGAAGCGCTGCGAGCCGAGCAGCTCCGCCGGGCGGATCGACTGCGACCCCGCGGCGATGACGACGAGCTTCCCCGCCGCGGGCGGCGCGTCCGGGCCGTCGTTGCCGTCGCCGTTGGGAGAGGCGCCCGCCTCGGCCAGCGTCACGATCTGCAGGATCTCCGCGGCGGAGGCGTGGCCGGCGAGGTAGTCGGTGAGCCCCGGGCTGCGCTCGACCGACAGCCGCCCCGGCAGCGACGGCCGCCGCAGATCGCACTCGACGAGCAGCGTGCGCCTGCCCGACGCGGCGTTGGCGGCCGCCAGTGAGGCGGCCACCGTCGACTTGCCCTCCTCGGGCAGCGCGCTCGTGACCGCGATCGACCTGATCGGGTTGTCGACCTCGAGGAACTCGAGGTTCGTGCGCAGGATCCGGAAGCTCTCGACGTCCTGGTCGGTCATCGGGCCGCGGCCGTTGGGGACGTAGGCCGCGTTGCCGAGCGCCTCGATGCGCACCATGCCGACGACCGGCAGCCCGAGCGTCTCCTTGATCTGCGACGAGTCGCGCAGGCGGCGGTCGAACGCGTTGCGCACGAACGCCAGCGCCACGCCCAGCAGCAGGCCGATCAGGCCGCCGAGCGCCGCGCTGCGCACCGGCTTGGGTGAGACGGGCGAGGCCGGCACCGACGCGCTGTCGGCCAGCCGGGCCGGCGTGGCGTTGAGGCTCAGCGTGCGCAGCGTCGCGATGCGGTCCAGCAGGTTCGCGGCGGCAACATCGGTGCTGCTGCCGGATCCCCCCTCGGAGCGCAGCCTCTGGTACTGGCTCTCGAGGCGGTCGGCCGCGCGCGCGTAGTTCTCACGCTCCTTGTTCTTCTGGATCGTGACGGCGCCCCGCGCGACCTCGTTGGCCAGGGCGGCGGCGAGCTGCCTGTCGTCGGCGCGCGCCTCGACGCTGACGAGGGCGCTCGACTCGTCGACGCTCGTCTCGAGCATCGGGCGCAGCTCGGCGATCGTGCGGTCGTTGCCCAGCCGCTGGCGCACACGCCGCAGCACCTCGGCCGACAGCATCGTCGAGGCGCCCTCGGCCGCCAGCTGCTCCGCCGTCTGCGTCGGCGCCACGTTCACTCCGGCGGCGGCGTTGCTGCGGCTCTCCTCCTGAAACGTGACGCGCGCGGTCGCGGCATACTCCGGGTCCTGCGACACGGCCCATGCCGCGGCGACGCCGGCGCACAACAGAGTCAGGAGGAGGATCCAGAGGCGGCTCTTTCGCAGCACGCGCAGGATCGCTTGAGAGGTGTCGCCCATGCGAAAGCCGGGCGAGAATAGCAGTGGGTCACGTCGCTTCCGGCCGGCCGCGGCGCAGGTCGCGACGGTCGCGCGGCGTACGTATACGAACACGCAAGCCGCATCCAGGCCCGCGCCATTGTGTTGCGGGCAGCAGCAGATTGCTCTCGACGAAGGGGATCACCACATGACCAGTCGTACGCCGCTTGTCCTCACGCTGGCCGCGGCCATCTTCCTGACCGCCGGACTGGCCGCCGCCGATACCGGCGATGTCCTCAAGATCGGCGTACGCAATCCCTCCGGAGGCGAGGAAGCTTCGAGGGAGACGCAGATCATCGCCAGCACGCCGAAGGACACCTACGGCACCCGGCAGTCCAACAAGGGCGACGGCGGCGGCGCGATCTACGGCTGTCGCTCGTCGCTTGACACGAGCTCAGCCGCCGCCCTCGCCGATCCCGCGAAGAGCACGCCGTGCGTGCGCGTCAACAACCTGCGCGGCGGCAAGGCGTTCGACCTGCAGACGAACACCGGCCGCATCATCGGGATCATGCAGGCCGGTCAGAACCTCGCGACGCCCAAGCCCGAGGTCGCCCCGTTCATCACGAACGCCACCGGCGTGGCGGTCGGGCTGAACGCCGACCGCCTCGACGGCCTCAACGCGGCCGACATCATCGCCCAGGCTGCCGCGGCAGCCAAGGGCGGCGGAGGCGGCGGCGGCGGTGCCGGCGCCTGCCCGGCGAACACGGTCCTGACCGGCGGTGGCTGCATCGAGACCGCGC
>DASYVZ010000431.1:0-1623 GCA_035936515.1 Solirubrobacteraceae bacterium
CGCACCGTGTCGCGGGCCGGCTCGCCGCCCGCCGCGGCCAGGGCAAGATGGCGTTTCTGGACCTCGTCGACCGCTCCGGGCGCCTGCAGCTGCAGGCCCGCGCCGACATCCTCGGGCAGCAGCCGCACGAGCGGCTGCTCACCCAGATCGACCTCGGCGACATCATCGGCGTCGACGGGACGGCGCTGCGCACGAAGCGCGGGGAGATCTCGCTGCGAATCGAGGCGTTCACCGTGTTGGCGAAGTCGCTGCGCCCGCCGCCCGAGAAGCACCACGGGCTGCAGGACGTCGAGACGCGATATCGGCGCCGCGAGCTCGACCTCATGGCCAACGAGGACGCGCGCGAGCTGTTCATCGCGCGCGCGAAGACCGTCACCGCCGTCCGGCGCGTCCTCGACGACGCGGGCTTCATCGAGGTCGAGACCCCGGTCCTGCAACCGCTCTATGGCGGCGCGCTGGCGCGCCCGTTCACGACGCACCACAACGCGCTGGACCGCACGCTGTACCTGCGCATCGCGACCGAGCTGTACCTCAAGCGCTGCATCGTCGGCGGCCTCGAGCGGGTCTACGAGCTCGGCAAGGACTTTCGCAACGAGGGGCTGTCGACGAAGCACAATCCCGAGTTCACGATGGTCGAGTTCTACGAGGCGTATGCCGACTACCACGACGTCGCCGACCGCCTCGAGACGCTCGTGCGCTCGGTCGCCCGCGAGGTCGGCTCGCTCGGCCCGATCGACTTCGAATCGCCGTGGCGGCGGGTGACGCTGCGGGACGCGATCCGCGACGCGAGCGGCGTCGACTTCATCGAGCACCGCGACCGCGACGCCCTCGCCGCCGCGATCGGCGACCGCCTGCCGACGCACGAGCGCACCTGGCCGCAGCTCGTCGACGACCTGCTGAGCACGTTCGTCGAGCCCGGGTTGCGGCACCCGACGTTCGTCATGGACTATCCGGTCGAGCTGTCGCCGTTCGCCAAGACGCATCGCTCGCAGCCCGGCCTCGTCGAGCGCTGGGAGGCGTTCTGCGGCGGCGTCGAGATCGCAAACGCCTTCACCGAGCTCAACGATCCCGACGAGCAGCGGGCTCGCTTCGAGTCGCAGGCGCGCCTGGCGGCGGAGGGCGACGAGGAGGCCGCGCCGTACGACGAGGTCTTCGTCGAGGCGCTCGAGCACGGAATGCCGCCGACAGGTGGCGTCGGATTGGGTATAGACAGACTCGTGATGGCCCTGCGCGACAGATCGTCGATCCGCGAAGTCGTCCTGTTCCCGGCGATGCGCGAGGCATGAGTGCGCTGCACAACATTTGCGCACCTGGGGCGTTGGTAGACTGCCCCATTGCCCGCCTTTGTTCCCGACCCCTCATCCATTTCGTCCGCGGAGCCGAAAGGATGAACACAGTCGGGCAATTTGCCGTCCATAGAATTTCATCCGGACCACGCATGAACCGAGGCTAGAGGCCCCGCCCCAGCAGGAAGGATCAAGCAGCATGTTCGAGCGATTCACAGAGCGAGCCCGTCAGGTGGTCGTTCTCGCGCAAGAAGAGGCGCGCACGCTCAAGCACAACTACATCGGGACCGAGCACATCCTGCTCGGCCTCCTCCGTGAGGAGGAAGGCCTCGCTGCG
>DASYVZ010000432.1:0-7773 GCA_035936515.1 Solirubrobacteraceae bacterium
GAGCGGTAGTTGCCGCGCGCGCGACGTCCCGTACGCGTCATCGAGCGGGTCTCCGGGTGCGTCCAGCAATGAACCGGCTTAGGCGGTACAGCCGCGAAGTCGGCGTCCCGCTTGCGGTTCGACTATGAGACGCGACGGCGCATCCGCCGTCGCGCGGCGTCCGGGTTGTGGCCCTTGGCGGGATCCGGCCTGTGCGGCGCCGCCCGTCACGCCTCGAGTCTGAGCCCGAGCACCCGGCCCAGCCGGGCGAGCGAGTTGAACAGCGCCTGCGGGGGCTTGACCATGCGTGCCTCGTCGGGGTACTTGGCGAACAGCATCGCGGCGTAGATCACCGAACGAGGGTCCTTTGGCGGGAGGCGCTTGATCTTGCCCTGTTGGATGAGGGCATGCATCTCGCGAAACATCGCTTCGAACCTCAGCGCGGGACGATGGGTGTTGACGAGCCGCACGGGCTCGCGGCTGGAGTTCTTGATCGTGTGCGGAATACCGGCGGGCACCGTCACCCACTCGCCGGCGCGCACTGTCCGCCAGCGCCCGTCCATGAACACGTCGGCGGCGCCCTCGATCACCGCGTAGCTCTCCTCCGCAGTTGGGTGGACGTGTACCGGCGGCCCCCCGGTCGCGCCGCCCACCCAGTTGGTGGCCTCCAACAGCGTTCCGCCGGTGTCCTCGGTGCTCTGCGTTATCTCCCACGTCATGTCCATCCCGGGGCGGAAGTCGAGCTGTCGCGACGCGTCGGCGGCAGGCTCGCGCGTCGTCCACTGCTGAGTGCTCACCGTCGGCTCCCTTCGATCGGAATCTCGGCTGACCGCGTCGCGCCCGCTCTGCCTTCCCACACAGCGCGACACAACACCGTCACCACGTCTATAATTGACCGAAGATGCTAAGCAATTGAATGTGCCCGCGCAAGTACGACATGTCGAAGCGTTCGCGGTCTGTCGAGGAGACACGCCAGCGGATCATCGAAGCGACCATCGCCGCGCACGGGGAGCTCGGCATGCTCGAAACGACCTATCAGGACGTCGCCGCGCGCGCCGACGTGGCACTCGGAACCGTCCACCGTCACTTCCCCACCGTCGAGGATCTCGTCGACGCCTGCGGACGCGCCTTCCTGCCAACGCTCGCGCTACCAACACCATCCGACGCCGCCGACCGCTTCCGCAACCTCGCCTCTGACACTGATCGCATCGAACGCCTCGCCCACGACATCGCCGACATCTACGACCGCGCCCTCCCCGTCTTTCTGGAGGTCCGCCGCGCAAGCACGCGGATCGCCGCCGCCGCGGAAGGACTACGCGCCATGGAAGCCTCCATCGACGCCCTCGTCGACGAGGCGCTGCTACCGCTCAACCCAACCGCGGACCAGCGAAGCACCGTCCGGGCCCTCGCCGACGCTCGATTCTGGGACGCGCTCTGCGGCAGCGGCCTCAACCGCCAGCAGATCCGCGCCACCGCCGCCCGGCTGCTGCAGTGCGCACTCAAAGCCCGCTAGACGCGGCGGTCCGGCGGGAAGCTCCGCGCGCTGGAAGTATGCACCCACCATCCGTCCCGATTGAGGTTCCTTAGTCGGTTGTGCCTGGGGCGACGATCCCGTGCTCGTACGCAAAGACGACCGCTTGCACGCGGTCGCGCAGTCCGAGTTTGCGCAGGACATTCCCGACGTGCGTTTTCACGGTCGCCTCTGAGAGCACGAGGTTGTCTGCGACCTCCCGGTTTGATTGCCCGCGGGCGATGAGTCGCAGTACCTCCAGTTCGCGCGTGGTGAGCTCGGCGAGCGTGGGCGGCGCATCTTCGGTGCCGGGGCGGCGGGCGAACTCCTCGACGAGTCGGCGCGTGACGGACGGAGACAGCAACGCCTCACCGCCGGCGACGACCGTGATCGCAGCAAGGAGCTCCTCCGGCGGACGGTCCTTGAGCAGGAAGCCGCTTGCGCCTGCGCGCAACGCCGCGAAGACGTACTCGTCGAGGTCGTAGGTCGTGAGGATGAGCACGCGGGCGCCGGTCCCGAGCGCGACGATTCGCCGCGTCGCCTCGATGCCGTCGAGGATCGGCATGCGGATGTCCATCAGCACGACGTCGGGTCTGCGCAGCCGCGAGGCATCGACTGCCTGCAGCCCGTCAGCGGCCTCCCCGGCAACCTCGATCCCCGGCTCGGACTCGAGCACCTTGCGCAGCCCAGTACGCATCAGCGGCTGGTCGTCGGCGATCAGCACACGAACATGCACGACGCGAAGCTACCGCTCGAGATCGATGCGGGCTCATCCAAACGTCTGACGAAGGTCACGACTGCGGGGCGATGACCCGAAGCGCGAACGCTCGTACGGTCGCAGCCATGAACATCAACACCACATATCGCAAATCAGCTGTCGCCCTTCTCGCCTGCGGCGCCTGCGTGCTGGGCGTCGCGGCGTGCGGATCAAGCGACGAGCCAGCCAAACCGCGCGACCCGGGGCCACTGGTACTCGACGTCGTCTTTGACGCCGAGTCGAGCAAGCAGGTAGACACGGGCGCAAAGGGCGAGTCGCTCGGCGACTATCTCGTAGGCGCCGCGGACCTCAAGCGCAGAGGCAAGAGCTACGGGCGGCTCTCGCTCATCGACTACGTGCTCGACAACCGCTATGAGGGCTCGATGAAGATCGGAACGATGATCCTGCCGCGCGGCACGCTCTCGCTGCAGGGAGGTGGTGTCAATGTCCCGGTCCCCGGCACGCCACGCCACGGCCGGGAGCAGCTGGCGGTCGTTGGCGGCACCGGCGCGTATGAGCGTGCCGCGGGCAGCGTGACGATCCTGCCTGTCCCTGACGGCGACGGCCGTCTCAGCATCCAACTGCGCGACTAAGGTCGGTACCTGTGAACGCGGTGGCCGGCGTCTGGCGCGATCCCGCAAAGCGCGACCCGCTGCTGGCCGCCGCGCTGACGGTCTTCGGCCAAGTGGAAGCCTGGAGCTCGGCCGAGGTCGACGGGCCGCGCGCTGCTGTCGCGGCCGTCGTTGCGGTGATGACTCTCGCAACGGCGTGGCGGCGGCGAGCGCCGCTCGCCGTCGCGCTCTTGACGATCGCCCTGGTGCTCACCAGCGAGGCGACGTGGAACGTGCCCGACGCCATCGCAGCACCGGTGCTCGCACTCCTGCTCGCCTGCTACTCGCTCGGCGCACACGCCTCCCTACGCACCGCCGCCACCGGGCTCGTGCTCGTCCTCGCGCCCCTGCTCGCTTTCGCGCTATGGCAGGACAAAGGCCTTGACGACTTCCTCTTTCTCGGCACGATCTTCGCCGGCATCTGGGCCAGCGGACGACTCGTGCGAAGCCGCCGTGGACTCGCCGCCCAACTCGCTGATCGCGCGGTCCTGCTCGAACACGAACGCGATCAGCAGGCCATCCTGGCAGCGGCTGCCGAACGCAACCGGATCGCCCGCGAACTGCACGACGTCGTCGCGCACTGCGTCAATGTCATGGTGCTGCAGGCAGGCGCCGAGAGGCGCGTGCTCGGAAACGGCCGGCCGGAGACGGTTGAGACGCTGCAGGCGATCGAGCACACCGGTCGGCAAGCGCTCGGTGAACTGCGACGACTGCTCGGCATCGTGCGGGCAGAGGGCGAAGACCCGGCCCTTGAGCCACAGCCGACGCTCGCCGAACTTCACACCCTCGTCGAGCACGCCCGACGAGCCGGCCTCGACGCGAAGCTGCGCGTCGAGGGCGAACCACGCCCCCTGCCGCCCGGTCTTGAACTGTCGGGCTTCAGAATCGTGCAGGAAGCAGTGACCAACACGCTCAAGCATGCCGCTGCCACATCGGCGACCGTGACCGTGCGATACCGCCCGGGCGCGCTCGAGCTCGAGATCACAGACGACGGAGCAGGCGTGCCCGACCACGACAAGACCGGCGGCGGCCATGGCCTCATTGGCATGCACGAACGCGTAGCCATCTTCGACGGAACTCTCGACGCCGGGCCGCGCGCAGGCGGCGGCTTCCGCGTAAGCGTCCGACTACCAGTTGAGCGTGATCATGCCTGACGCGGTCGGCTTCGCCATGCTCTCCCGAAAGATGTGCGATCCGAGCGGCAATCCTCCCGACAAGGCGCGGCTTTCGAGATCTCGGCACTCTCACAGGGTGTCGCCCGGTTGCGGCGGGACGAGCTCAATCGCGTAAACGGCTCCTCGCGCCGGCGCCATCATCGTCCGCTGAAGCTTCGGCTGCTGAGACGTCGGCAAGCGATCCGCAGGGACGTGCGCGAGACTCGTTACGTGCGCAAGCAGTACCACTTCTGGCCGGCTGACCGGGGCTTCGACGCGTGGGACGTCCATCGCCTGATCGCGCTGAGCCGGGGCCTGCCGATCGAACGCGTGGCTGTGGATGCGATCGGCGAGATCGATACGGCGTACTGGTTCGACGGCAGCGACGAAGTACCGACGGTCCGCAAGGTCGTTGAGCACGTCCGGTTGATCAGAGAGGTCGACGTTTCGTACCCGATCATCCTGGGTCCCGACGGGCGGGTCATGGATGGCATGCACCGGATTGCGCGGGCGCTTCTGGAAGGTCGGCCGGTGATCGAAGCTGTGCGTTTCACGGCACTCCCCGAAGCGGACTATCGAGGCTGCTGGCCTCATGAACTGCCGTACTGATGCGGCCGATCCGATGGGCGACGCTTTCCTCCTCGCGAGCGCGATAGCCGATCCTGGGCCGAGTCCCGCCCACGGGCGGTTGCTGAGACAGCACTGTCAACCGCTGCTGTGCGATTGGACAGCGCTCGACGAGCGCCGTCCGGTCGGCGTTCCCTGACCGCCGCCCTCGAGCAACTTTCTGGAGCCCGTCGCGATCGGCGACATCACGCCGTGTTGCGGAGCGACCGGCGACGGATCGCCTTGCCTAGAAGGACCCCGATCGCCAACAAGATCGCAGCGAACGGCGCAACGAATACTGCTGCATACCCCAGCGCGTTGATCTCGCACGACTCAGTCGTTGTCTCAGGATCGCAGTACTGCAGCCACCCGAGTGGAATCACCGCAAGCGCCAATAACACCATCCTCCAGTCGCACGCGAGGGCGCCGGCAAGCACGCAGGCCGCTATGACCACGGGCCACACGACAGCATCCGATCCGAGCTCTACGCCTACGACGGGGGCTACGAGAACAACCGTCCAGACCGCAAGGAAGATCACCAATGCAGCGACGACGCGACGCAGACGAGTTGCCACAGCTCAGTATCGAGCAGCCGGCGTCGTCGCTTGAACCGCACCTACCGCTTCGCGATGATCGCCAGCAGTCGTACGGCCAGGAGCGGCTCGCGCAACGATCCCGCTCAGCGTTCCGCAGGCGGGAGTCCCGCTCAACGGGCCGCTGCCGGGACTTCCCCAGCGAGCGCGCGGATTCGCGCATCTGCGAATTTAGCCGCCGTCCGTCCGGTAGCCGTTCCGCTGCGGGAGTCCGCGGAGGACCGAGTTGCGGAGCGGCCGCGTTGAGCGCGACTACCACAACCAGGCGAAGGCAGCACTCGCGCGCTAGCCGATGAAACGCGCCGGCGCGTGCTTGTACGGGGAGCTGCGAGCTGAGACGATCTCGCCGTCGACCGACCAGAGGAGGCTGCCATGGCAGGTGTGCAATCACGCGACTTCGAGTCGCCTGATGAGACGCGGACCCCCGACAAGACGAAGGTGGACATCGTGCGTATGGGTGCGACGACGGTCGGACGGTTCACGTTCGAGCCCGGGTGGCGGTGGTCGGAGTGCATCAAGCCGGTGGTCGGCACCGACAGCTGCCAGAAGCGCCACGTCGGCGTCGTTCAAGCTGGCCGCATGGCCGTACAGCACGAGGATGGCACCGAGCTTGAGATCGGCCCCGGCGACGCGTACATCATCGAGCCGGGCCACGATGCCTGGATCGTCGGCGACGAGCGCTTCGTCGGCTTCGAGTTTGAGTCGGCGGAGGAGTTCGCCAAGAGCTAGCCAGGCCGAGCCGTGACCGGTTCCGGCTACTCCTTCGAGGCAGGACCAACACTCTCGACATGGCCGCGAGCGACCCAGCCGATCCTGCGCCTGCTCTCGCAATCGTTCGTTGAGAGGGTGTCCGGCTCCGTTCCCGCGATTAGCAGCCGTCAGCCCGTGCAGCCGGTCGAACTCGGCGTCCCGGTTTCCGTTCCTTAGCGGATCCAGCGAACACACCCACTCCCTTCCGCGGCCGCCGACCCTACGGCAGCGTTCAGCTAGGTCGTCGGCTCCTTCATTGGCGGCGCCAGACGCTCCCTGACGGCAGCCGCGAATTCCCGGAAATGCTCCGCGGCACGTTCAAGCGGGAACCGATGAGCGTTGATGGGAGGAAGATCTACCGCGTCCGCAACTGCCGGGAATGGCTTGAGCGCGGTATGAACGCAGTCGCGAATGCCGACGAAGCTCTGCCAAACGGGGTCTTCGGCTGGTAGCCGAAGCCGAAGGCGGACGAGCGTGTCATACACCGCGACCGCGCAGTCTTGGGCATCGGCTCGCCGGCGCGCGTACTCGTGCTCGTCGAACGGAGCCGGCCCGCGGCCGTACGTGCCAAGGCTGATGATCGACTCCCGAGCACGTTGATATGCGCTCGCAGCTGCATCCAGGAACTCTCGGAAGTCGGCTCGCTCGGCCAGTTCCCGATCATGCGCCAGCGCCGGTTTCTGCCGTTTCGCTTCCTCGCGCAGCGCGATCTGCTGTCTCCGGTCAGTGGCCAGCCAGGTGAGAAGCGCTACTGCGAGAACTCCCGTGAGCGTGACCCACGATGCGGGTTCTGTTTGCCCCGTTGCGTAAATCGCCGGGACGAGGGCCAGCAATGCCAGCGGCCCCAGAAGCCGCCATGGCGGCCCGTCGGGATCGTCCGCGCTACGTTTCATCCGCCGATAGTCGCACGCTGACAACGGCAGCAGCAGCCGGCGGCGCCCTTGAGTCGTTCGGATCTCCGCTGAGGGACGGGCTTGCGGATAAATGCCCTAGCAAGCGACTGCACCTCTCGCTGCTGACGCCCGCCGCGGCTGGCATGGGTCGCGGACGACGAGCTCGGATGTGCTCGCGCCGCTATTCCGCGAGCGCCAGCCACACGATCCCGAGGGCGATCAGCCCAGTCGGAAGGACGCGCGACAGCGCGGCTGACTCACCGAAGAAGATCATGCCGGCCATGGCCGCGCCAACCGCGCCAGTGCCCGTCCATACGGCGTAGCCGGTGCCGACCGGCAGATTACGCAGCGCCAACGCGAGCAACACCATGCTGATGATCAAGCTCACGAGGAACACCATCGTGGGCTCGAGCTTTGAGAAACCGTGTGACTCCTTGAGCGCCAGCGCCCAGACCGTCTCGAACAGTCCGGCAACCAACAGCACTACCCAGGTCATCGCGCACCTCCGGATGAGCGTCATCGTTGACAGGTGCGCGTCGTCTTTGCCTGCCGGGTACGGCGCGCGTCTCGTCCGGTATTGCGCCCTCAATGCTAGCCATTGCCTGTGCGGAGGCGGCGCTCAGGTGCCGCGATCCACGCGCAGCGGTGGCCGGATTCGTGCAGCGCAACGCAGCGTTCGTTAGAGGTTCCGCTGCCGGGAGTCCCGCTGAGCGGGCCGTTGCTGGGACAGCCCCATAACGGCGGCGCTTTTCGCGACTCCCGACGAGCTCGCTGGCTCGCCCGGTTGCCGTTGGTCTGGCGGATGCCTCGTCGATCGGCTACCGCATCTCAGTTCTTGCGGAATGGTCGCCAGCGCCGGTGGCGACGCTCGCCCTCAGCGACCGCCCGGTCCAGGGCGGGCAGCGCCACCTGTGCCGAGC
>DASYVZ010000433.1:0-6067 GCA_035936515.1 Solirubrobacteraceae bacterium
ACGTCGCTCGTGGAGCCGGTCGGCGTATGGCGCACGGACGTGTTCTTCGCGAGGATCGTGATGCCCTTCTCACGCTCGAGGTCCATCGAGTCCATGACGCGGTCGTTGACGTCCTGGCCGACGCGAAATGCCCCGGATTGCCACAACATCGCGTCGACGAGCGTCGTCTTGCCATGGTCGACATGGGCGACGATCGCGACGTTGCGGAGGTCTTCTCTGGGCGCGGGCATGGCGCATCAGGGTAGTGACCCGCTACATTGCCGATTTGAAAGGCCGGAACCAGAAGGATCCGGCGAAGAAGTGCCAGCGCCCAGTGTCGTTGCCTGAACAGCAATCCTCGGGGTATGCAGCACAACATCCGAGGAGAATCGGTATGCCTACTGGCACCGTGAAGTGGTTCAGCGACGACAAGGGGTTTGGCTTCATCAGCCCCGACGACGGTCAGAAGGACCTGTTCGTCCATCACACCGGCATCGTTGGCGAGGGCTATCGCTCGCTCGCCGAGGGCTCGAAGGTGAGCTACGACGCCGAGGCCGGCGACAAGGGTCCGAAGGCGGTCAACGTCCAGCCGATCTAGGCGGGCGCGCTTTCTGGACCATCGGGGCGGTCGCGCGAGCGACCGCCCTTTTTTTGCGCTTCGACAGCGGGCGGACAACGTCGCGCGTCAGCCGCCAGACTGCGCGCGGTGTACAGAGGCGACAGCCCCGGCGCCAGGCGCGGGATCCGGCCGGCGGAGGCGATCGCGCTTACCGCGCTGACGGCGGCGGCGTTCGCGGGCTTCTTCGCCTATCCGACGTATCCGAACTACGACTCGCTGTACTCGCTGCTGTGGGGCCGCGAGATCCTGGACGGCGTGCTGCCGTCGTTCGACGCCTATCGCGCGCCGACGCAACATCCGCTGTGGGTGGCCATCAGCATCCCGATCGCCGCGCTCGGCGACGGCGGCGACCGCGTGCTGCTCGCGATCTGCGTGCTCTCGTTCGTCGCGCTCGTCGCGGCGATGTACGAGCTCGGCCGGCAGGCCTTCGGCCTGCTCGTCGGCGTCGTCGCCGCGCTGCTGCTGCTGAGCCGCCTGGACTTCCCGTTTCTTGCCGCGCGCGGCTACATCGACATCCCGTACATGGCGTTCGTGTTCTGGGCCGCCGCGCTGGAGGTGGCGCGGCCGCGCCGCGGCGGCGCCGTCTGGGTGCTGCTGACGCTCGCCGGGCTGCTGCGCCCGGAGGCCTGGCTGCTGGCCGGGCTCTACGCCCTGCGGATCGTCTGGGGCCGGCCGCTGGGCGCGTGGATCCGAACGGGGGTGATCGTCGCGATCGCGCCGGTGGTGTGGGCGCTCAGCGACTGGATCGTCACCGGAGACCCGCTGTACTCGCTGAACTACACGACCGAGTCGGCCGCCCTCCTCGGCCGCCGCCAGACGATCGACGAGCTGCCGGGGGTCACGCTGCGCTTCCTCGCCGAGCTCGTCAAGCCTCCGGTGCTCGCGCTCGGCGTCGGCGGGCTCGTGCTGGCGTGGCGGATGGTGCGCGACCGCGAGCGCCTGCTCGTGCCGGCCGCGCTGCTGGCCTGGGGGCTGGCGACATTCCTGCTCGTCTCGCTGCGCGGCTTCTCGGTCATCAACCGCTACCTCGTCGTGGCGGCGGTCGCGCTGCTGCTCTTCGCGGCATTCGCGGCGGCCGGGTTCACGCGCCTGCCGGCGGGTCATCGCGCCCGGCGGCCGTGGGCGCTGGGCGCCGTGGCGATCGTGCTCGTCGGCGTCGTCTACACGGCGCTGAACTTCAGCCCGGCGTACATCGATCGCGAGCTCGCGCTGCGCGAGTCCGTGCGCCGCGACCTCGCCGCCCTGATCGGCGCCCCACAGGTCCGCGCCGCGCGCGACTGCGGCCCGCTGACGGTGCCCAACCACAAGCTCATCGCCGACGTACGGTGGCTGGCGGACGCCGGCGCCGACGCCGTGCTCGCGCGGACGGCCGCGTCACCGGCGCGCGGTGTGGCGATCCTCGTCACGGGCGGCACGCGCTTTCTCAAGCATCCCGCCTACGGGCCGTTCGACCAGGACGAGGACTCGGCGCGCATCCAGCTCCCGCCGCCGGGGTTTGCGCGGGCGGTCGTGGCGCGGCGGTTCACCGCGTACGTGCGCTGCTGAAGTGCTGCTTGCAGGCGGTCGGCAAGAGCGGGCTCGATGACGCGGCTCGTACAGCCCGAGCTCGCCGCCGCCGGGCAACCGGATCGCGCTCAGCCGCCGCAGTGGTAGAGCAGGATGCCGACGGCTGCGAGGCCCCGGAAGCTGTCGAGCACCGGGACCTGCGGCTGCGTCGGCGCCACGTCGGCGCGGCTACGTGACCGCGACGATCTTCGCGGCCTGGCGCTCCGGGCTGATCTTCACGACGTCCCAGACCATGCCCAGCCGCTCCATCGTCGCGATGACGATCGCGCTGGGATCGAGCATCCGCTCGTACCGGCGCAGCCCGTGCGCGGCCGACGTCGGAAACGCATGGTGGTTGTTGTGCCAGGCCTCGCCGAACGACAGCGGCGCCAGCCACGCGAGGTTGCGCGACTCGTCGCCGCTGTCGAAGCGCTTGCGGCCGAAGAAGTGACACAGCGAGTTGATCGAGTACGTCACGTGGTGCAGCAGCACGACGCGCACGGCGCCGCCCCACAGCAGTCCGGTGAGCGCGGCGGTCAGGGTGCCGCCGAGCGCGTAGCCCAGGCCGAAGGGCGCCGCCAGCCCGAGCGCGATCCACAGCAGCGTCGTGCGGTCGATGTAGGCGATCAGCGGGTCGCGGACGAGGTCCGGTGCGTAGCGCTGCTTGTTGCCGCGCTGGTTGTGCAGGAACAACCACCCCAGGTGCGCATGGGCGAGGCCGCGCACGGCGCCGCGCACGCCGTGGCCGTGGTCGACGTGCGGGCTGTGCGGATCGCCGAGCTGGTCGGAGAACGCGTGGTGCTTGCGGTGATCGGCGACCCAGGCGGTGATCGGGCCCTCGATCGCGGCGGTGCCGAGGATCGCGAGCGTTGCGCGCACCGGCTTACTGGTCGCAAACGCCCGGTGCGTGAAATGGCGGTGAAAGCCGACGGTGATGCCCAGGCCGGTCAGCACGTACATGACGGCGAAGACCACGATGTCGTGCCAGGCCAGCAGGCTCTGCCAGGCCTGCCAGGCGGCGACGGCGAGCAGGAGGAACGGAACGACGGTGACGGTTCCCGTCACGATGCGATCGAGCCGCTCGTTCGCGCACGGCTCGACGTCCTGCGCGCACACAGCGCTTTCCATCATTGTCCTTTCGTGCTGTGCGGCTGCCCGTCCCTTGGCGTTCGCAGTTCTCCGAGAGGTACACAACGGTAGCTGCTGCCAGCCGCTACCCGATTCCTCCGCTCGTGCGACCCTTCAGCTCCGCGATCTCCAGCGCCATCGCGTCGATGACGGCGTTGAGGTCGCCGAGTGCGCTGACGTCGCCCTCGGCCATCATCTCGGTGGCCATCCGCGCCTCGGAGAGGCCCTCCTCGAGGCGGCCGAGAGCTTCTTCGATCTGGCTGACGTCCACGGTGCGCCGAGACTACCGCCTGGTGTCGGCCCCGCGCGTGCCCGCCTACGCGGCACGCACCGCCGCGTGCAGGTTCGACCGCGCACGGATGATCAGCGACTTCGTGGCCGGCACCGTCGTGTGCAGCCTCGCCGCCGTCTCGAGGTGCGAGCAGCCATCGAACTCGCGCAGCACGAGCGCCATCCGCTGGCGGTCGGGCAGGCGCGCGATCTCGGCGACGAGCCGGCGCACCTCGTCGCGCTGCTCGAAACAGTGCGCGGCGTCGGCGGTGGCAACGGCCTCGAGGGCGAACTCGTCGTCGAACGCCGCTGAGCGGTCGCGCGAGCGCAGCTCGTCGAGCGCCCGGTTGCGCACGATCATGTACAGCCACGGGCGCAGCGCCATCGGCCTGTCGGTGGCGCGCAGCCCGCGGTATGCGCGGATGAACGCGTCCTGCACGACGTCTTCGGCGTCGCGCCCGGTGGCGCTGAGCGTGCGCCGCGCGAAGGCCAGCAGCGCGCGGTGGTAGCGGCGGTGGATCTCGTCGAACGGGGCGTCGTCGCCGGCGCGAAAGCGCGTTACGAGCTCGTCGTCGGAAAGCGTCGTGAGCGGGATGACGGGGCGGGAGAGGTGGTGCATCGCGGGCGGCTCCTTGCCATGGGCGTTGTGAGCAAGATCACGTCCGGCCCGCGAGTGGGCGGCACCCCCGGGGTCACACCTCGCACCCTCAGGTGTGGCGGTGCTCCACCCAGGATGGGTTGACCTGGCGATGTGGCAAGCTCAAGCGTTGTGGCACAGCAGGCCGATCAGTCACCGCTCGCCGCGCACGCCGCCACGCCCGCCGAGCTGCGCGAGCGGATCGAGGCCGAGCGCGCGGGAACCCCGTTCCTCGTCCTGCGCGATGGCGCCGGCCGCCAGCGCCTGCACGTGCTCGACTCCGCCACCAAGCGCGTCACGATCGGCCGCGGCACCGGCAACGACGTCGCGCTGGAGTGGGACAGCGAGGTCTCGCGCCTGCACGCGGAGCTCGAGTGCCTCGGCGGCGAGTGGACGGTCTCCGACGACGGGCTCTCGCGCAACGGTTCCTTTCTCAACGGACAGCGCATCTCCGGCCGCCAGCGGTTGCGCGATGGCGACGTGCTGCGCGTCGGGCGCACGCACATCGCCTACCGCGTGCCTGAGTCGCCCGACTCCAGGCCTACGGTCGCCGCCGGCAGCCGGCCGGACCTGCCCGAGCTGAGCGCGACGCAGCGCGCGGTGCTCGCTGCGCTGTGCCGGCCCTACAAGGACTCCGAGCTGGCCACCCCCGCGACCAACCAGCAGATCGCCGACGAGCTGTTTCTCTCGATCGATGCCGTCAAGGCGCACCTGCGCACGCTGTTTGGCTACTTCGGCGTCCAGCACCTGCCGCAGAACCAGAAGCGCTCGTACCTCGCGATGCGCGCGCTGCAGGACGGCGTCGTGTCGCGCCGCGACCTGTAGCGGCGGGTGGCGCCCTCAGCGGCGCCGGGGCTCGAAACGCACGCGCTGCAGGCCGTTGTCGTCGAGGATCGTCACCCAGACCGCGCGCCCGCGCGTGACGTCCAGGGCGTACGGCCGCGGGAGGGTCTCGACATGTCCGAGCACCTCGCGCGTGTGCGCGTCGATCCGGATCAGGCGCCCGGCCTCCCGCGCCGTGACCCAGACCGAGCCACCGCCGACCGTCACGCGCTCGGGGATCGCGCCGAGCGCGATCGATCGGGTCTGCAGGCTCCGTGGGTTGATGCGGGTGATCTCGTCGCTGCCCGAGGACGCCACCCAGACCGCGCCCTCGCCGACCGCGATCCCCTTCGGACCGGCGCCGACCGAGATGACGCTTCGCCGGCCGTCGCTCACGCCGATCCGCGTCACGGTCGAGCCGAAGCGGTTGGACACCCAGAGGGCGCCCTCGCCGACCGCGAGGTCCTGCACGCCGCCGGCGATCTCGATCGTCTGCTGAGCGCGCGTGGTCGGGTCGATCCGTACGACGGCCTCCGGGCTGCGGTCGTCGGGGCTGTCGTTGCGCACGGCGACCCATACCGCGCGGGCTCCGGTGGCGACGGCCACGTTGCGCCCCGGCTGCGCGATCCTGATCGACCCGGCGGTCGCACGGCGACGGCTCCTGGCGTTGAAGCGCAGCACCGAGCTCGTGGCCTCCTTCGTCACCCAGACCGAGTTGAAGCCGGCGGCCAGCGAGCTGCCGCTCTTGCCCACGTTCAGCCGCTCGCGCGGCTCGCCGGTCTCGGCGTCGACGAGCACCAGGTCGCCGGTGCGGTTGCTGAGCGCCCAGACGTGGCCGGAGGCGATCGTCAGCGCGTTGGGTCGCGTCAGCAGCTCCGTGCGAGTGATGTCGACGACCGCCGCCGTGCGGTCGCCGTCGCCGTCGCCGTCGGCGTCGCCGGCGGTCGTGGGGGTTGCTGTCCCCGCCCCGCCGTCGTCGCTGCCGGCGAGCAGGGCCAGCACAACTGCGAACGCGACGAGCAGCACCGCAGCAGCCGCCAGCGCCGCACGCCGCCGCCCGCCCATCC
>DASYVZ010000434.1:0-5867 GCA_035936515.1 Solirubrobacteraceae bacterium
GGCCTCGTGCGGCCAGCCGCGCGGGATGTACAGCGTGTCGCCGGCGCGCAGCGTGATGTCGTGCAGCGGCTCGCCGACCTCAGCTCCGGCGGCCGTTAACCAGCGCTGGTCTTTCAAGGGCAACTCGACGAGCGGCGCGTAGATGCGCCAGCGCTTGCTTCCGGAGACCTGCAGCACGAACACGTCGTGGGTGTCGTGGTGCACCGCGAAGCCCTGCGAGGACGCCGGTGTGCAGTAGGCGTTGGCCTGCACCGGCCAGTCGAGCGCAACCTCGAGCCCGCGGCAGTACAGCGCGACTGGGTGGTGGTGCAGGTGCAGCGCCTGGAGGACGATCGTCGCGCCCGCGGCGTGCTCCTCCGCGACGCGATCGACGACCGCGGTCGCCGCGAAGCTGCCGGGCCGCCACGGGATGTCCTTCGTGTAGCCGGTCAGCGGCAGCTGCGCGCCGTCGCGAACGAGGCGAAACGCCGGCGACCGAAGCGCCGTCTCGCAGACGAGGCGCTCGACGTCGCCATCCGACAGAACCCCGTCGAAGCGGCCTGCCTCGCGGCGCTCGACGATGAGCGGCCGGCGGTCGCAGTACTCCTCCAGGAACTCGCCCTGCGAGTAGGGGTCCAGCGTCAGCTCGAAGGCCGACGGCGCCCGCGACGGCGCCCGCGCGGGCGCGGGCGCGGGCGCGGGCGCAAGGTCGCTAGCTCTCGTCGCCGGAGTCACTCGTGTCCGTGGCGTCGCCGGAGTCGTCACCGGTGTCGGTGGTGTCGGACACGTCACCTGCGTCGTCGGTCGTGTCGGACACGTCACCTGCGTCGTCGGTGACCGCGACCGCTGCGCTCTCGAAGCGCTGCGTCTGCATCTCGTCGTCGGTCAGGGTGGTGCTGCCATCGTCGGGATCGCTCATGCGGTGCTCCTTCGCAAGGGGTGAGGTCCGCGACCGTCTACCCCTTCTCCGAGTTGCTAGGCGAGAAAGGAGCCGGGGGGCGGCGCGGCCTCGTCCGGCGGACCCGCCACCGCGCCGGCGCACATGAGCTGCGCGATCCGCTCCTCGTCATAGCCGGCCGCGCGCAGCACCGCCTCGGTGTGCTCGCCTAGCTGCGGGCCGGGCAGGCGGTTCGTGTCCGCCGGCGTGCGCGAGAGCTTGACGGGCGCGCCGAGCAGCGACACCGGCCCGGCGGCGCCGGGCTGATCGAGCCCGGCGACCATCTCGCGCGCGCGAACGTGCTCTGACGACAGCGCCTCACCGAGGTCGAGCACGGGCTCCAGGCAGCACTCGTGCTCGATGGCGAACGCCTCCCACTCGGCGCGCGTGCGAGCAGCGAAGATCGCCTGAACCTCGGCGTGCGCCTCGCTGCCGGGCGCGGCGAACTGCTCCCCGACGAGATCCTCGCGGCCGACGCCGCGACACCACGCCTCCCAGAACTTTCGCTCCAGCGCGCCCAGCGCGACCCACCCACCGTCGGCGCAGCCGTAGGGCCGGTAGCAGGCCAGCCCGCCGGCGAGCTCGAGCATGCCGCGCTGCGGTGGCTCGGCACCGTCCGCGTTCAAGAAGCGCGCGGCGACGAGCGCCAGCCACGACAGCGCGCCGTCGGCCATCGCGACATCCACAAGCTGCCCCTCCCCCGTGCGCTCGGCCTCGCGCAGCGCCGCGAGGATCCCGAACGCCGCCATCAGCGCGCCGCCGCCGAGATCTGCGATCTGGCCCGCCGGCTGAACGGGCGGCCCGCCCGGCTCGCCGGTCAGCCCGAGCAGACCCGTCAGCGCGAGGTAGTTCATGTCGTGGCCGGCGCGGTCGCGCAGCGGCCCGTCCTGGCCGTAGCCCGTGATGGAGCAGAAGACGAGCTTCGAGTTCACCTCGCGCATCGCCTCGAAGCCGACGCCGAGGCGGTCGAGCACGCCCGGCCGGAAGGACTCGAGCACGATGTCGTGCTCGCGCACGAGCGCGAGCAGCACCTCGCGTCCCGCCTGCTGCTTGAGGTCGATCCGGATCGAGCGCTTGTTGCGGTTCAGCGCGAGGAAGAGCGCCGAGCGCGCGCTGTGCGCCGCGCTCTCGACGTACGGGGGCGACCAGCGGATGTAGTCGCCCATCCCGACGTCCTCGACCTTCAGCACGTCGGCGCCGTAGTCGGCGAGCAGCAGCGAGCAGAAGCCGCCCGGCAGCAGGCGGCTGAGGTCCAGGACGCGGACGCCGGCGAGCGGCAGCCTGCCGGCGCTGGCGGGGCCGGGGATCGTGGAGGTGCCGGTGACCGGATCGTCCATGCTCATCGGGCTAGCCACAGAGACTACGGCCGCGCAACGGCGCCCTCGCCGCCGCCGCGACGACTCCGCGCGCGAGGGCACGGCGACATCGGCGCGGCGCTGTGTGAGGTTGCGCACGTTGCAATGCGCAGCCATTGACGTGACTTCGAGCCGTGACTAGGTTTCGGCGAGAAGAAGCTATGGACCAGCGAGAAACCAGAGGAACGCCGCCGAGCGGTGGGGGACTCGGTCGCCGCCGGCAGAGCAGAGCGGCCATCTGGCGTCCGCCCGGTCGCGAGCACCCGGGTCATGTCGAGCCTGAACCGCAGGTCGGGTTCGTCAAGAGCGCGATCCTCCGGGTCAACGAGCCCGACTTCGCGGACATCGCCCTCGCCTATCTACACGCCAACGGCCAGGGAGAGTCGGACGAGGAGCAGCGCCGGCAGCTGCGCGAGGCGCTGCCCGGAATGCTCGCCGCCTTCGAGGGCAAGCACGGCCCGATCGTGCGCAGCTACATCACGGAGGGTTCAGCCGCCGCCTGCCTCACCGACAACGACGAGCTGATCATCGCGCTCGGGCAGCGTGCCGAGTCCGGTTCCGAGGAGCTCGTCGACCTGCTGCGCCGCTGCGAGAGCATCGGCTACACCGCCTGGCACCGCCTCCACACCTATGACCGGCGCAGCTGCCAGCTACAGGTTTGGGGCGTGGTGGAGGACGCGCTGCGCCTGCTCGATGCGACCCCTGCGCCGCCCGCAGCCGCGGACGCACGAAGACTCCGCGAGTCGCTGCAGCGCCTCGCGGCGCGCCTTGATGCCGCCGAGGACTTCATGCTGCGCTGCGCCGCGCGCCGAACGCAGTCGCGCTACCTGAAGGGAATGTTGGTCGGGGGTCTTGTCGTCGGCGCGCTGCTGATCGCTGCTCTCGTCGCGCTCGTCATGACCGACTCCGTCACGCCGCTGGCCGGCGAGCTGCTGCTGGTCGCGATGGCCGGCGCCGTCGGAGCGGTCTTCAGCGTGCTGGCCCGGATGACTTCGGGCTCGCTGCAGACCAATCTCCCGACGCTCGACCACGACATGCGAAAGACCGACCTGCGCCTGATCGCGGCCCTGCGCCCGGCGGTCGGGCTCGGGCTCGCCCTGGCGGTCTACGTCCTCTTCCTGGGGGGGATCGTGCCCATCGAGCAGGGCGAAGGCCAAACGCGCACCGCGCTTCTGACCGGGCTCGCGTTCCTGTCGGGCTTCAGCGAGCGGCTCGCGCAGGACGTCTTCATCAGGTCCGGCCAAGGCCTTCTCGGCTCCATGGGCGACAGCCCGAGCACGGGACCCGCGGCGGGGCTTGCACCACCCCCCGGCGCTCGCCGATAACCGCGCGAGCGCCGTCACAGCGGCATGACGCGGTAGGACTCAGCTCACGCACTTCATCGCGCTGCGGCGACTGGCTGCGCACAGCGCCTACGCGAGCAGTGGCGCCACCGCGTCGGCCGCCAGCTGCGCGTACCCCGGCGCCGCCGACGCGATCTCGGCGCCGACGAGCGTCGCCTCCGCGGCGACGTAGGAGAGCACCTCCACCAGCGCCGCGGGCGCCAGCCCGAGCGGCGCGGGGAAGCTCGCCGGGTGAAACTCCGGGTCGAGCACGTCGAGGTCGAGGTGGACGAAGAGCTCCATACCCTGAAGCTGCGCCGGCTCGCCCAGGCGATGCACGCCGCAGCGATCCAGCGCCACCCGCTCGGGGCCGTCGACGTCGCGCACACCGAACATGATCACGCGCGCCGGGTCGAGGCCGGCGCCGAAGCCGGTGTCCCACAGGCCGCAGGCGCCGGCGAGGCACATCCCGCCGAGGTAGCCGCTGGGGCTCGTATCGGGCGTGTTGAAGTCCGGGTGGGCGTCGAGCCACAGCACGCGCACGTCCGGCCGGCGCCCGACGACGACGGGCAGCGTGGAGATGCAGATCGAGCACTCGCCGGCGAGCAGGATGGGGATGCGCTCTGCCTCCATCGCGTCGTCGACCTGGCCGCCGGCCTCGAGCAGGCAGCCGTGGGCGTCGCGCAGGTCGTCGCGGTGGTCGGCGGTCCGGGGCTCACCCGGCGCACCGATGATCCGCGCCCCGAGCAGCTCGGCCAGCTCGCGCGTTCCCGCCGCGGCCTGCTCGCCGCGGTCGGAGGTGCGGCACAGCAGCGCGGCTATCTGCCTTTCCACTGGGGCTCCCGGCGCTCGAGGAACGCGGCAATCCCCTCCTGCGCGTCCTCGGTCGACTGCGCGAGCGAGAGCTGACCGCGCAGGTACTCGAGCGCGTCGGCGAACGCCATGTCCTGCTGCGCGAACAGCGCGTCCTTGCCGAGCTTGAGCAGCAGCGGCGACTTCGCCGCGAGCTGGGCGGCCCAGTCGGCGACCGCCGTGTCGAGCTCCTCGGGCGCCACGACGCGGTTGACGAGCCCCAGCCGCAGCGCCTCCGCGGCGTCGACGCGCTGCCCGAGCAGCAGCAGCTCGCTCATCTTCTTGCGCCCGATGTTGCGGCCGATCAGAGCCGCGATCATGAACGCGAAGAGGCCGACGTTGATCTCCGGCGTGCCGAAGGTCGCGCGGTCGCTGGCGATGACGAGGTCGCACGCAAGCGCCAGGCCGAGCGCGCCCGCCAGCACGTGCCCGCCGGCGGCGCAGATGACCGGCTTGCCGAGCTCGCCGATGAGCGTGAACAGGCGCGGAAAGCGGCCGTTGGCGGCATGGCGCTCGGCGAGCGGCATCGTCGCGCCGAACCCCGCGAGGTCGCCGCCGCTGGAGAAGACGCTCGCGTGTGTCGACGCGAGCACCACCACCCGCACGGCGTCGTCGTCGCGCGCGGCGACGAGCGCCGCCGTCAGCTCGTCGAGCAGCGCGTCGGAGAGCGCGTTGCGCGTGTCGGGCTGGTCGAGTGCGATCGTCGCGACCGCATCGTCGACCTCGTAGCGCAGCGTCGCGTAGGACACCGGCGCAATCTACAAGCCGGCGCGCAGCACCCGGCGCGTGAGCCCCGGCAGGACCGCTCGCGCCACCGCCGACAGCCAGTACGCGCGCGGGACGTAGCGCTCGGCGCGGCCGCCCGGGCCGGCGTCGAGGATCGCGTCGGCCACCTTCTCCGGCGTCGAGACGATCCAGCGCGTGCGGCGGCTGGCGACGAGGTCGCGCTGCGGAAAGCCCTCCGTCGCCACGAACCCCGGCAGGACGAGCCCGACGTGCACGTCGTGACGGGCCTCCTCGAGATGCAGCACATCTGTCCAGCCGGCGAAGGCGAACTTGCTCGCCGAGTAGGCGCCCGTGCCGGCACGTCCGACGCGGCCCGCGGTGCTCGCGACGTTGACGATCGCACTCGGCGCCGAGCGCCGCAGCAGCGGCAGCAGGGCCTCGGTCAGGCGCACCTGGGCGTCGAAGTTCAGCTCCATGTGGCGGCGCACGTTCTCCCAGCCCTTGTCGCCGAACGTCCCACGCCACGCGGCGCCGGCGTTGTTGACGAGCAGGTCGAGGCGGCCGTGCTCCTGCTCGACCTGCGCCGCGATGCGGGTGGCGGCCTCGGCCGCGGTGAGGTCGGCGGCGATGGTGGTGACCCCGACGGTGGCGTCGGTGGCGAGCTCATCGGCGATCGCCTGCAGCCGAGTGGCGCGC
>DASYVZ010000435.1:0-2801 GCA_035936515.1 Solirubrobacteraceae bacterium
GTGCGCTCGCGCACGCTCGACGAGCTGCTCGGCGGGCGGCTCGCGCTCAAGGCGGAAGGCTTGCAGCGCGTCGGCGCGTTCAAGTTCCGCGGCGCCTACAACGCGGTCGCCACGCTCACCGAGTCAGGCCCGGTGACCGGCGTCTGCGCCGCCTCCTCCGGCAACCACGCCCAAGCGCTCGCGCTCGCGGCGCGCCTGTGCGCCACGCGCGCGACGATCCTCATGCCCCACGATGCGCCCGCCGCCAAGCGCGCGGCGACGGAAGGCTACGGCGCCGAGGTCATCGGCTTCGACCGCTACTCCGGCGATCGCCAGGCGCTGCAGGCGCAGCTCGCCGCCGAGCGCGGCCTGCAGATCGTCCATCCCTACGACGACGCGCGGGTGATCGCGGGCGCCGGCACCGCGGCGCTCGAGCTGCTCGAGGAGGCCGCCGAGCTCGACCTGCTCGTCGTGCCGGTCGGCGGCGGCGGGCTGATCAGCGGCTGCGCGATCGTGGCCGCGGCGCTGTCGCCGGCGACGCGCGTCGTGGGCGTCGAGCCGCAGGCCAGCGACGACGTCGCGCGTTCGAAGGCATCGGGGCGCCGCGAACGGGTCACGGTCGGGCCGACGATCGCCGACGGCCAGCAGCTCGCGACGCCGGGCGAGCTGACGTGGCCGATCATCGACGCCCTCGTCGACGAGGTGGTGACGGTCTCCGACGAGGAGATCGTCGCCGCGATGCGGCTGCTCTTCGAGCGCTGCAAGCTCGTCGCCGAGCCGAGCGGCGCGAGCGCTCTGGCGGCGCTGCTGGCCGGGCGGATCGCTGCCGCCGACCTGCGCGTCGGGGTGCTTCTGTCCGGGGCGAACATCGACGCCGAGCGCTTCGCGCAGCTCGTCGGCTGAGCAGCACGCCGGCCGTCAGCGGCAGTCGACGTCCGGCGGCGGCTTGAGCAGAACCTGCGCCCAGTGCTCGTCGACGTCCTCGGCCCGCATCGCGGCGAGCACGTTGAGCAGCATCCCGTGGGCGAAGAAGTTGCGCACCTCCTCGGCGCTCGCGCCGCTCGCCTGCTCGACGAGCTCGACGAGCTGGGCGAAGCCGCGGCGAACCTCGTCGCGGATCGCGGGGTCGTCGCAGGCGGCGTGCGCGTTGAGCTGGTTGAGCAGGAGGTTGCGGTCGCCGAGCAGGCCGACGTACGCCCGTCCCATCGCCGCCAGCACCGGCTCGCCGGCGGCACGGGCCGCCTCGGCCGCGTCGACCAACGTGCGCAGCACACGGGCGTTGCAGCGCTCGACGAGGGCCATGAACAGCTCGGCCTTCGTCGGGAAGAGCCGAAACAGGTAGGCCTGCGAGATGCCGGCGGCCTTGGCGATCTCGATCGTCGGCGTCCCATGCAGACCGCGAGCGGCGAACACCCGCTCGGCGGCCTCGAGGATCTCCTCGCGGCGTTCCTCGGCGGTGGAGAGCGTGCGGGAGGCGGCGGTCACGTGGTGTGAGCATGCACTCACTCACAGCGGCTGTCAAGCCGGGTGCGCGCAGCTATCTCGGCTTCCCGCGCCTGCGGACGATCAGCACGATGGCCACGATCATGATCGCAAGCGCGGCCGCCTGGACGGCCAGCGAAACGCCGCCCGACCTGTTCTCCGTAGCGGATCTCAGAGCTTGGAAGATGATCGACGCGCCGAAGAAGACGGTCAGGCACCAGAGAGCGGTCTTGCGGTCCACGGACGGAGCACCCTACGCGAGATAGACTCTGGGGCGGACCGTGCTAGGCGGGGAATTAGCGGTGCCCTGTCGCTCGTAATCCGCTATAGCGAGGCTGAATCCCCTCTCGAGGGACTACGGCCTTCGGGGTCAGCCCGCCGGCGGTGGTGCTGATGGCCCGGGTCCCGCGCGGTGTCGGCCCGTGAATCAGGTCAGGTCCGGAAGGAAGCAGCCTTAAGCGGTCACCGTCATGCGCAGCGGGAGTGCCCGGCCGGAGCCATCGCAGGCGAAGGCGCCCGGAGACCGTGTCTCGGAGGAGGGTGCACGGTCCACTTCTTCTCTCGTCCGTGCGCCGCGCAGCCAGCGGCGCGCGGAGTGTCCGCGCGGCGCATTCCTAGCGGCGGGCGGGCCGCTCGTACCAACGCCAAGCCGCGTTGGCCTCGCGCAGCACGAACCCGGGGCGCGGAGGCGCGATGCGCCGGTCGCGGTCGCGGCGATCGAGGATGTAGTCGCGGGCGACCTGCGCCGTGGCCGGGACGAGATAGCTGCCCTCCCGCGGCAGGTCGTTCTGGGCGTCGAGGATCGCGCGCGGGTCGAGCTTGAGCCACAGCGCCAGCAGCGGGATCGGCCGCCGGTTGGGCACCGCGACCGGCTCGCGCAGCTCCTCGCCCGCGACGAGGTCGCCGAGCTGTGCCTGGATGTTCTCCTGCGTCGCCAGCGCGTTGCCGAGGCGGTCGATCCGCCTCGCCTGATCGGGGACGAACACGAGCAGCGCGACGAGCGCGACGAGCCCGAAGCGCGCCCACCACGTCCGCTCGCGGCCCGGTAGCAGGTCAAGCCAGCCGAAGGCTCCGGCACCGGCGAAGATCGCCAGCAGCGTCGCGACCAGCAGCAGGTAGCGGGTGATGATCGGCAGCCCGGCCGCCGCCAGCACGCAGAAGGCCGCGAGCCCGAGCAGGATCGCGGTCACGCCGAGGCGCACGCGCCGGTCGCGGTGCCAGGCGAGCGCGAGCAGCCCGCCGCCCGCCGCCGCCACCAGCACGGGCTCGCGCAGGATCTCGCCGAGACGGCGCGGAACGGTCTGCGGCACGTTCTCGATTCCGGTCACGCGGCCGAGCAG
>DASYVZ010000436.1:0-5484 GCA_035936515.1 Solirubrobacteraceae bacterium
CGCTCGTCCGGCGCTGGCAGCCGCAGCCGGAACAGTGCTCCGCCTCCAGGCGCCTCCTCGACGGCGATCGAGCCGCCGTGCGTCTCGGCGACCTGCCTGACGATCGCCAGCCCGAGCCCCGACCCCGGCCGCCCGCGCGCGTGCGCGCCGCGGTAGAAGCGGTCGAAGACCTGGGCGCGCTCCTGCTCGGGAATGCCGGGTCCGCGGTCGCGGACCGTCAGCTCACGATCTCGCAGGACGATGTCGACGACGGTGCCCTCGGGTGCGTGCTTGGCGGCGTTGTCGAGCAGGTTGTCGACGGCCCGACCGAGGCGTTCGGATAGCCCCGCGACGAGCGTCGGCTCGAGGTCGGCGTCGAACGTCGTGCGCGGCCGCCGCCGGCGGGCGCGCGCGACGGCCTCCGCGACGACCTCGTCGAACTGCACGTCGTCGACGCCCTGCAGCGGCTCGTCGCCGCGCGCGAGCTCGATGACGTCGGTGATGAGCGCCGTCAGCTCCTCGGTCTCGGCGCGCACGTCCTCGAGCAGCCGCGTGCGGTCATCGGCGGGAAGCTCGCCGCCCTCGCTGAGCAGGACCTCGATGTTCGTGCGCAGCGACGTGACCGGCGTGCGCAGCTCGTGCGAAGCGTCGGCGACGAGCTGGCGCTGCGAGTGCACGGAGTCGTCCAGGGCGCGCCGCGAGCGCTCGAGCGCGTCGAGCATCGCGTTGAAGCGCTGCGCCATCTGGCCGACCTCGTCGTCGCTGCGAACCTCGATGCGCCGGCCGAGGTCGTCGGTCTGCGTGATGTGCTCGGCGGCCGCCGTCAGCTCGGTGACGGGCTGGATGACCTGGCGGCCGAACAGGCGCCCGAAGAAGGCCGCCAGCAGTGTGCCGCCGGCGCACAGCAGGACGAGTACGAGCTGCAGGCGACCCAACGTCGCATCGACGTTGGCGAGGCTGCGCGCGAGCTGGATCGCCCCACCCTCGGGAAACGCCACCGTCAGCACGCGGAGGTGCACTCCGTCGGCGCTGCGGGTGTCGCGCAGGGCCGCGCGCTCGCTGCCGCCGGCGGCGATCGCCCGGTCCTCCTCGTCGACCGGCACGGTGACGTCGCCGCGCGACCGGAAAATCACTTCGCCGCCCGGGCCGATGAGCTGCACGGGGCCGCCCGCGCCGCCCCGCCGCACGGAGGGGACGGGCAGCTGCTCGCCGAGCCCCGGCCCGAAGCGGTGGCCGCGCACGCTGCGCTGGACCTGCACGTACTGCTCCGCGAGCGCCTCGTCGACCTGCCCCCGCAGCTCGCTGCGCAGGACGGCGTAGGCGACGATCGAGACGAGCACGACGGTGACGCCGACCGTCGCCGCCGCGAGCAGCGTCAGCCGGTGGCGCAGAGCGGTCATCGCGCGGTCGGGCGCTTGGGTTCGACGAACACGGCGGTCGAGCAGTGGTGCACGGTCACGGGTCGCGCAGGACGTAGCCGACGCCGCGCACCGTGTGCAGCAGCCGGCGCTCGCCGCCCTCCTCGGTCTTGCGGCGCAGGTAGCCGATGTAGACGCCGAGGGCATTGGACGTCGCGCCGAAGTCATAGCCCCAGACGCGCTCGAACAGCGTGGAGCGGGTGAGCACCTGGCGCGGGTGCTCGAGGAACGTCTCGAGCAGCGCGAACTCGGTCTTGGAGAGCTCGATCGGGCGCTCGCCGCGGCGCACCTCGTGCGCGGTGCGGTCGAGCACGAGGTCGGCGAACGCGAGCGTCGGCCCGCCGGGATCGACGCGGCGCAGCAGCGCCCGCAGGCGGGCGTTGAGCTCGCGCAGCGCGAACGGCTTGACGAGGTAGTCGTCGGCGCCCGCGTCCAGGCCGTCGACGCGGTCGTCGATCGCGTCGCGGGCGGTGAGCATGAGCACCGGCGTGCGGTCGCCCGCCGCGCGCAGGCGCCGGCAGACCTCGAGGCCGTCGACCCGCGGCATCATCACGTCGAGCACGATCGCGTCGACCGTCCCCTCGGCGAGCGTGTCGAGCGCCTGCTGGCCGTCCTCGGCGAGGTGCACGTCGTGGCGTTCGAGCGTCAGCGCGCGCTGCAGCGCGGCGCGGACGCCCGGTTCGTCGTCGACCACGAGGACCTTCATCTCACATGCTCCTTCGTGCAGCACAGCACGGCTGCGTAAGAGGCTACGAAGTGCCGCCGCTCGCGCCGCGTGTGTGACGATGACCAAGTGAGCTTCGCCGACCACCTCGAGCGCTTCCATCCCGACAGCGTGCATGAGGACTTCGCCTCGGCACGGGCGGAGGTGCAGGAGCGTCTGCCGGGCTTTCGCGTGCGCCGCATCGCGCCCGCCTCCTCCGGCAAGCCATGGATCTACGCGACGAACGGGGCGGCGGTGGCCGTCGGCGAGGACGAGGACGGCGCCGAGTACGTCGTGCTCGCGCCGGCCGCCGATCCCGTCCTCGTCGAGATGCTCGCTGCGCTGGCCACGCTCAACGCCGATCCGGACCGGCGGCTGGGCGTCGGCAGCATCGTCAACCTCGGGCGTCCGTGGACGGCGTCGTCGGCCGCGAAGAACCTGCTCGTCCTGCCGCCGTACGTCTTCGGCTCCGGCTTCCAGGTCTACGAGCCGCCCGGCGAGGATCGGCGCGTGGTGGTGCTGTGGCTCGTGCCGATCACCTCCGCGGAGGCGCGCTTCGTGCGCCTGCACGGCGTGCAGAAGTTCGAGGAGCTCATGCAGCGCCACGAGGCCAACGTGGTCGACCCCGGACGGCCGTCGATCGTGTGAGGACGGTCGAAGGTGTGCCGTCAGACGAGCGCTACTCCACGTCGGTCCCGCCCGCGTAGAGCTTCTTGATCGTCAGCGTCATCTTGTGCGAGCAGCGGTCGCCTCCCGGCAGCCCGGGGCGCAGGCGGTAGAGCACGTAGCGCTCGAGCGTGAGCACCGGCGGGCCGACGGCGTCGAAGGGCTTGCGCCAGTCGTCGTCGACGAGCACGTAGTCGGCGGCACGCGACACCGGGACGTGCGGATAGCTCGTCTCGAGTACGGGTCGCTGCGAGCACAGCGGCTGGCCGGCCAGCATGATCCCGGCCCACAGCTGGCGCCCATCGGCGGGCATGTCGAGGCGCACCGAGGCATCGGGCGGCAGGAGCGCGTCGACCTGCTTGAGCTGCAGCAGGCTGACGGGCAGCTGGTCGAACGTGTCGCCGATCTCCTTGGCCGTCCCCTCGCGCGTTGCGCCGACGAGGAAGATCAGCGCGATCGCCGCCACCGGTGCCCACTTGATCCGCGCCAGCCCCGTGGCCGCGACCGCCACGGCCAGCGGCGCGGCGAACGCGAGCGCCTTGTAGTGGAAGTACCAGCCGTACTCGCGGGGGCGGAAGTACAGCGCGGCGAGCACGCCGAAGGCGACGATCCCGCCCAGGCCCCAGCGGATGTCGCGCGGCGCGGCGCGCAACGCGAGGACCAGCCCGACGATCAGCAGCAGCGTACCCGCCGCCGCGTACCCGGCCTCGTCGAAGCCCAGGAAGTAGCGCTCGGGGAAGAACTCCGTCAGGTCGCCGCCCCAGTTGACCAGCGAGTAGCCCGGTGCGAGCACCCGCGTCGACACCGCCACCTTCTCGAGCACGCCCTGCAGCGGCAGCAACAGCAGCAGGAAGAGCGGCACGATCCACAGCAGGTTGCGCTTGTTCTGCAGCCGCGGGACGTGCAGCAGCGAGCGTCCCTGGCGGCGGCGCTCGAAGGCCCAGAAGACGATCGCGGCGATCAGCGGGATCGGCATCGCCAGCGGGTAGGCGAACACGAGCACGCCGAGAAACGACGCGAACAGCAGCAGCGCGCCGCGCGAGCGTCTTCGCACGACGTACCACGCCAGCACGATCGCGAACGGCAGCGCCATGTAGCCCCACGTCTGGTTGAAGTACGGGTGCATGCCCGTGAAGAGCGTCATCCGGTTCAGCCCGACCAGCCCCATCGCCGCGCCGGCCGCCCACGCGCCGGCGCCGAGCAGCTCGCGCGCGAGCAGCCAGAATCCCAGCGCCCCGAGCGCCAGCAGGGTCGCCTGGAGGGTGGCGAGGACCGCGTAGGGCTCCATCCCCGCGATGCGCGCGACGGCGCCGAACGCCAGGTAGATCGGCGGCTTGGAGCGCCACACGAGCGGCACCCGGTCCACCGGCTCTTCGGGCGCGGCGGCGTTGGGGTGGTGGTTCTGCAGGAACTCGGCGGTGCCGACGGCGAGATGGGCATCCGAGCCGTTGCCGATCACCGTCACGAAGCCGCCGCGGAACATCGGGATCAGCGCGATCGCCGCGATCACTACCGCCAGGTACAGCGGCACGAGCAGCGCACCCCACGAGACGCGCATCCCCGCCTGCGCGGCCGAGCGCGCGAGCGGCAGCCCCGGATCACGCCGCCACGCGTAGGCGGCCAGCCCGATCCCGCTCACGAGCACGATCGGCAGCGCGACGTCGAACGGAACGAAGGCGTAGACGAGCAGGGCCAGCTCGAGGGCGGCGCCGATCGCCCCCACCGGCAGGACCCAGAGCAGCTCGTGGCGGCGCAGCGCGGCCGGCAGGAACAGGCGCGTCGGGCCGAAGCCGACGATCGCGAAGAGCACGGCGGACGCGATCCCCACGCGCGCGGCGTCCGCGACTCCGCCGCGGCCCTGCACGCCCGCGTAGGTCGCAAGCCCGAGCGCGATCGAGGCGACGCCGATCAGCGCCAGCCAGACGAGCGCCAGATGCAGGCGCCGGCTCAGCGGGCCTTGTGGTGGCGCTGGCGCGCCTGTGCCATCACCCGGTGCAGGAACACCGGGTTGCCGACCAGGTATCGCCTCCACATCCGCTTCGGCTCGATCGCCAGTCTGAAGATCCATTCCAACCCATTGTCCGACAGGGAGGCCGGCGCGCGCGGTACGCGGCCGGAGACGAAGTCGAACAGCGCACCCACGCTCCACAGGACGTCGCAGTTCAGGCGGTCGACGGTCCGGTGCGCCCAGACCTCCTGCTTCGGCGTCCCCATGCCGACGAGCAGGATGTCCGGCTCGCGCGCGTTGATGTCCTCGATGACGCGCTCGTCGTGGCCGGAGCCGATCCGAAAGTACCCGTGGTGGGTGCCGACGACGCGCAGGCCCGGGTGCGCGCGGCGCAGCCGCTGGCCGGCCTGCGCGGCGACGCCGGGTTCGCAGCCCAGCAGGTACACCGAGCGGTCCTGCTGCTCGCAGAGGGCGGCGAGATCCCAGATCCAGTCCGCGCCCGTCATCCGGTGCGGGATGTCGGCGCTCAGCGCCTTCGCGGCGAGGCGCACCCCGTAGCCGTCGCAGTAGACGAGGTCGGCGTGCTCGAGCGCCTCGCGCAGCGCGGGATCCTCGCGCGACTGGTTGAGCACGTGCGCGTTGACGTACATCACGCGCTTGGTGGGTTCGTCTCCGCCCACCCAGCCGACGATCCGCTGCAGCAGCTCGTCGGGATGGCCGAGCTCGATCGGGAGCTCGAAGATCCTCGACTGCGTCGGTGCCGACGGCTC
>DASYVZ010000437.1:0-2406 GCA_035936515.1 Solirubrobacteraceae bacterium
ACCGGTGGCTGCGCCGCGAGCGGCGAGGCGTGGTTGCCAGGGCGGGCCCGTCGAGCATGAGTGGGTGCTCGATCCCCGGCGAGGTCTCGCTGTTGTCAGCTTGTGCGCCAGCCCGCGGCAACCGGCGCGCGAGGCCACCGGAGCCCGAGCCCGGCTCCTACCCGCGGTCGCGCCGCTCGCGCCAGCGCCGCCCGGGATCGACGAGCGCCGCATCGTCCTGCTTGAGCGCGTCCGTGAAGCGCTGGTCGACGCGCGGGCGGCCGTAGCGGTCGTCCTCCCACAGCGTGATGACGAGCAGCTCGCGCGCGGCGCGATCATGGCGGCAGACGAAGACGACGCCGCGGTCGACGAGGTCGCGCACGTAGACGCTGCCGCGGGCGGCGGTCTCCGAGGCGCCCGGCGGCGGCGTCTGGCTGACCCGGCCTGCCGACCACGCCTCGCTGACGCGGCCCGCGATCTCCGGCCGGATGTCGAAGCCGCCGACGCGCGTGCCGACGCGTTGGCGGAAGCGCTCGACGGCGTGATCGGTGACCGCGACCGTGATCCCCTCCGTCAACGCGCGCTCGCGCTCTGCCGCGTGCGGCTCAGAAGAGCAGGTGCTCGAGGCCCACGACCGGCGACTCGTCGAGCGCGCCGACGCGCCGCACCGCCAGCAGCACGCCGGGCATGAACGACTCGCGCGCGTAGGAGTCCTGGCGGATCGTCAGCGCCTGGCCGACATCGCCGAGGATCACCTCCTGGTGGGCGACGAGCCCCGGCAGCCGGACCGAATGGATCGGCACCTCGCCCTCCATGAGCTGAGCGGTGCGCGCGGCGGTGCCCGAGGGCGCGTCGAGCTTAGCGTCGTGGTGCAGCTCGATGATCTCGGCCTTCGCCATGTGCCGAGACGCCTCGGCCGCGAAGCGCATCATGAGCACCGCGCTGATCGCGAAGTTTGGCGCGATAAACACGTTGGCGGCAGCGTCGGAGCCGAGCTCGCACAGCGGCTCGACATCGAAGCCCGTCGTCCCGATCACGACGTGGACACCGGCCTGCACGCACTCCAGCGCGTTGGCCAGCGCGCTGTCCGGCTGCGTGAAGTCGACGACGACGTCGGCGTCGCCGAGGACGTCGGTAAGCGTCGTGCCCAGCGACGGGTCGGCGCGCCCGGTCAGCTGCATGTCGTCGGCGCCCTCCACGGCCGTCACGACCGCCTGTCCCATGCGACCCGCCGCGCCTGCGACGGCGACGCGGATCATCCCGTCGCCAATCCCGCCGGCAGCGACGGGGCGACCGGCTCGATCGCAGCCCGGAAGACCTCCTCGTCGGCGCCGATGGCGGCCGCGCTGAGGCGTTCGGGCGCGAGCAGCTCCCGCAGCAGGGCGTCGAGCTCGTCCAGCGTGACCGACTCGATGCGCTCGACGACCTCGTCGAGCGTCAGCAGCGGCAGCTCGCTGAGCACGGCGGCGCCGAGCCGGCTCATGCGCGCCGCGGTCGACTCGAGCGAGAGGACGATGCGCCCCTTGACGTTCTCCTTGGAGCGCTCGAGTTCCTCGGCGGTGACGCCGTCCTGGCGCAGGCGCTCAAGCTCGTCGGCGACGACCTGCAGCGCGGGCGCGAGGTTGTCGGGCCGCGTGCCGAGGTAGACGCCGATCATCCCCGTGCCGGCGTGCAGCGACTGAAACGAATAGACGTTGTAGGCCAGCCCGCGCAGCTCGCGGACCTCCTGGAAGAGACGCGACGACGACGTGCCGCCGAGGAGTGCGTCGAGCACACGCATCGTGAAGCGCCGCTCGTCGTCGCGCGCGACCGCGGGAGCGCCGAGCGTGACGTGGTACTGCTCGGTGTCCTTGCGCAGGAAGCGCAGGTGCGGCGGCAGCTGTTGCGGCACGGGCGGCGGCTGCGGTGCACGCGGGCGCTGCGGCACGTCGAGGCCACGGGCGAGCTCGACGACCGCGTCGTGGTCCAGTGAGCCGGCGGCGGCGATGACGACGGCCTCCGCGGCGTAGTGGCCGGCGTGGAAGGCGTGCAGCCCGGCAGGGCTCGTGTTCGCGATGACGTCAGCGCGCCCGATCACCGGGCGGCCGAGCGGGTGCTCGCCGAAGACCGCCTCGCCGAACACGTCGAAGACGCGGTCCTGCGGGTCGTCCTCGTACATCGCGATCTCCTCGAGCACGATCTCGCGCTCGTTGGCGAGGTCGCTCTCCTCGAAGCGCGGGTGCCACACCATGTCGCCGACGACGTCGAACGCCTGGCGCAGGTGGTCGTCGATCACGCGGGCGTAGACCGACGTGTTCTCCTTGCCGGTGCCCGCATTCAGCTCCGCGCCCATCGTGTCGAAGATCTGGTCGATCTCCAGCGAGCCGTAGCGGTCTGTGCCCCGGAAGAGCATGTGCTCGACCAGGTGCGACAGACCCGCTTCGGACT
>DASYVZ010000438.1:0-2096 GCA_035936515.1 Solirubrobacteraceae bacterium
GGGCATGGACGGCGCCGTCGCGCGCGCCGATGCGCTCCTGGCGCGGTTGGAGGAGGGACCGCGGGCGGCCGCCCCGCCGAGCGACGTCCGGCCGCAGCGCGCGGTGCTGCGCCGCGAGCAGGACATCTGGCTGCTCGAGTACGCCGGCCGCAGCGTGTGCCTGCACGACGCGAAGGGACTGCATCACCTCGCGACGCTGTTCGAGCGCCCGGGGACGGCCGTCGCGGCCCTCGCTCTCGCCGATGCGATAGGCGGCGGAGAGGAGCGCCAGAGCGCCGCGCTGCGCGCCTATCGGGCGCAGGCGCGGGACCTGCGCGACGAGCTCGCCGAGGCGCAGGCGTTCAATGATCCCGAGCGCGTCTCACGTGCGCGCGAGCAGCTCGAGCTGATCGCCGCCGGCGTCGAGCAGGCCGACGAGGCGAAGAGCGCCGCGAGCGAGCGCGCGCGGGTCAACGTCACCCGCGCGATCAAGGCGGCGGTCCGCCGGATCGCCGAGCAGGAGCCAGATCTCGGGCACCTCCTGCGCGGCACGGTACGCACGGGGGCCGCGTGCCGTTACGAACCCGATCCGGGAATTCCGGTGACATGGGAGGTCGAGCGGTAGATGTAGGATCGCTCCGAATTTCTGTCACTACGGCCGCGGCGGAGCTAGGGTGCGGCGGAAGATGGCGGGAAACCGGCCCGACGAACGGGTGAGCGCCTTTGCGGATCCGTCGGGCGCGGGTCCGCTCGTGGGCCGCGTGCGCGAGCTTCGCAAGCTGATCGAGTCCTTCGAGGATGCGTGCGGCGGCCGTGGCGGCGTCCACCTCGTGCTCGGCGATCCGGGCGCCGGAAAGACACGGCTGGTCGGGGCGCTGGCCGAGCAGGCCCGCGCCGCGGGCGCTCACGTGATCTGGACTCGCGGCTGGGGCCGCTCCGCGCCCGCTTACTGGCCGTGGGTCGAGGTCGTGCGCGGCCTCACGCAGGATCTCGACGGCGCGACGCTGCGCCGGGAGCTCGGCTGCGCCGCCCAGCAGCTCCTGCGGCTGGCGCCGGACCTCGTCGAGCGGCTGCCGCCGCCCACCCCGCCGACCGGCGAGGACGAGGACTCCGACGTCGCGCGCTTCGCGCTCTTCGACGCGCTCGTCGCGCTGCTGCGCGTGCGCAGCGCGAGCAGCCCGGTGTTGATCGTCATGGACGACCTGCAGGCCGTCGACGAGGGCTCGCTGATCGCCCTGGACTTCGTCTCGCGGATGCTGCGCGATGCCGCCGTCCTGCTCGTGGTCACCGCGCAGGAGCGCGTGCCCGAGTGGACGCCCGAGCGGCAGCAGGCGCTGCAGAACATCCTGCGCTCCGGCCGGCGCCTCGCGCTCGGCGGGCTGTCGCGCGACGACGTCGGCCGGCTCATCGAGTCCAAGAGCGGCGCCCCCGCCTGCGCGGCGCTCGTGGACGCCGTGCACGCCAAGACCGAGGGCAACCCGTTCTTCGTACGTGAAGTGATCGCGCTCCTGCTCGCGGAGGGACGACTGGAGGATCCGCCCGCGGAGCTGCCGCTGCCAGAAGGGGTGCGCGAGACGATCCGCCGCCGCCTGGAGCCCCTCGGCCAGCACGAGTTCGCGACGCTCGAGCTCGCGGCGATCATCGGGCGCACCTTTGCACTCGCCACCCTCGAGCGCGCGGCGCCGTTCGAGCGCGACCGCGTGCTCGACGCGCTCGACGCCGCCACCGACCTCGGGCTCGTCGAGCCGGTGCCCGACCGGCTCGGCGACTACCGCTTCTGCCACGTGCTCATCGGTGACACGCTCGTCAGCGGCATGCCGATCGCCGCACGCCTGAACGCGCACCGCCTCGTCGGCGAGGCGCTCGAGCAGGTCTACCGCGGTGCGATCGAGGCGCACCTGCCGGAGATCGCCCACCACTTCCTCTGCGCCGCGTCCCGCGGCGACATCGCCAAGGCCGTCGACTACGCCGAGCGTGCCGCCCGCCGCGCGCTGGAGACGCTGGCCTTCGAGCAGGCCGGCGACCTGTTCGAGCGCGCGCTCGCGGTGCTCGAGCGCGCCGACACCGACGTGCCGCGCCGCGCCGGCCTGCTGCTCGGCCTAGGCACGGCGCAGTCG